>JAQUVC010000011.1 GCA_028693535.1 Bacilli bacterium | reverse complement strand
TTTGCTGCATTGCAAAAATTTCACGACGCTCATATTACGACAGGAGTTTGGTTGTGTCCAACCTTACCCTTTATTAACGATAGTGAAGAAAATATTAGAAGTATTGTTCGTAAATGTGGTGAAGTGGGCGTTTCCTATATCATTGTTTTTGAGTTTGGAACAACAATGCGTGAAGGCTCAAGAGAATATTTCTACAATTGTCTTGATCGTGAATTCCCTGGCTTGAAAGAAAAATATCAAAAAAAATATGGATTGCAATATAATTGCTTGGCATCAAACAATCAAAAACTTTGGGAAATATTCAAACAAGAATGTAATAACTTCAATATAAAATATGAATGGGAAGATATTAAAAAAATTTGGGAAGTGAAGGATACCTTTTCCCAAATCAGTTTATTTGAATAAAATACAAGACATGCATTATTGTTTTAAGTGCGCAAACACGGTTACTTTGCCTACTTTGCAAATCGTGTAGATATCAACAATCCATAGAATCACCATTCCGAAGATGATCCAAACGATTCCCGCAGCAATTTGTCCTTTTCCTAAGCGATAGATACCATAGAAAATCCCATCAAGTACGGGTAGAGCAAAAAAAAGTTTTAGTATGAACGGTAATTTGTCGAAGAAATTTATGTATTTTACCATATGAACCTCCATTTTCTTCTATATTATATCATATAAAAGCAAGGAATGAAAGGCAAAAATGGTTTAAAAAACGAGATAAAAAATTAAAAAATAAAAATTGACAATAGGCAGTAAAAGGTGTATAATACCTATGTTGTGAATTCTAGCACAACCGCACATAAAAGGTTTTAAAGAAGCGAATGTTCACCTTAGTTGGCGTGTCTTATAAAATAAATTGAGGAGGTGCTGTATAATGTATGCAATTATTGAAACTGGTGGTAAACAATATCGAGTTCAAGAGAATGATTTCATTTTTATTGAAAAACTAGATGTTGAGGCAAATGGACAAGTTGTTTTTGATAAGGTTTTGATGGTAAACGACAAAGTGGGAACACCATATGTAAGTGGTGCGAAGGTTACTGGTGTTGTTGAAAAAAACGGTAAAGCAAAAAAGATTATCGTTTATAAATACAAATCAAAAAAGAATTATCATAAAAAGCAAGGCCATCGCCAACCTTATACAAAGGTTCAAATTACTGCTATTGAAGGTTAATAATGATAACAGTCAATGTTTATACAGATAAAAGCGAAAAAATCAATGGTGTTTTTATCAGTGGCCATTCGGGTTATGATGAAAACGGAAAAGACATTGTATGTAGTGCTGTATCAACAGCTGTGTTATTAACTACTAGTCTAATTGAAAAGATATGTCCCAAATATATTTTTGAGACTGATGAAAAGAAAGTGACTATGTCATTAAAATTGTTAGAATCAAATGAAGTTAGCAACATTGCTATCGATAATTTGGTTAAATTTTTAGAAAGTGTAAAAGAAGATTACACAAAATACATTAAAATAAAATACATAAAATAGGAGGTAATCTCATGTTCAAAATAAATATTCAGTTTTTTGCATCAAAAAAAGCTGCTGGTTCAACAAAGAATGGCCGAGATTCCCATGCTAAACGATTAGGTGCTAAAAAAGCAGATGGAGAGTTCGCAACAGCCGGTTCAATTATCTATCGCCAAAGGGGAACAAAAATATTCCCTGGAACTAATGTTGGTATTGGTGGAGACGACACATTATTTGCAACCATTACTGGTTATGTAAAATATGAACGTAAAGGAAGAGACAAAAAACAAGTTTCTGTTTACGAAGCGAGATAAAATATGATATGCACTTATTTTAAGTGCATTTTTTTAACTATTTAGAAAGGAGTTAGGTATAATGTTTATAGATGATGTAACTCTATCTGTAAAAGCTGGAGATGGTGGTAATGGGGTTGTTGCCTTTCGCCGTGAAAAATATGTGCCCATGGGTGGACCTGCTGGTGGAAATGGTGGTCGCGGTGGTGATATTATTTTCATCGGTGAGGAAGGATTAACCACCTTATTAGATTTAAGATATACACGCATTGTCAAAGCAAAAAATGGCCAAAATGGAATGGCTAAAGACTGTTTTGGTAAGGATGCTGATGATGTCTATGTGAAAGTGCCAATTGGATCTGTCATTTATGATTTAGAATCAAAAAGTATCATTGCCGATATTGTCAGACATAAGCAAGAAGTAGTAATTGCAAAAGGTGGTAAAGGTGGAAGAGGAAATTCTGCTTTTGCAACACCAAGGATTCCGGCTCCAGAAATATGTGAAAAAGGTCTACCAGGCGATGAAAGACAAATCAGAATAGAACTCAAAGTTTTAGCTGATGTTGGATTAGTAGGATTTCCAAGTGTTGGTAAATCAACACTGATTTCTGCGGTTTCAGCGGCAAGGCCCAAAATAGCTGATTATCACTTCACTACGTTAAATCCTAACTTAGGCGTTGTGAAAGCCAAAGATGGCCGTAGTTTTGTAATGGCTGATTTACCAGGTTTGATTGAAGGAGCAAGTAGTGGTTTGGGGCTTGGTTTTCAATTTTTAAAACACATTGAAAGAACGAAGGTTCTAGTTCATGTAATTGATATGGCTGCTACTGAAGGAAGAAATCCCTACGAAGATTATTTGCAAATAAATACAGAATTAGAAACATATGATCCCCATTTATTGCTTCGACCACAAATTATCGTTGCCAATAAAATGGATATTGATGGAGCAAGTAAAAATTTAAAAGCGTTTCAAAAAAAAGTAAAAGATATTCCTATCATTGCTATAAGTGCTTATACTAGAACTAATCTAGATGAGTTATTATATAAGATTGCTGATGTTTTAGACTTTGAAAAGCAAAAAATAACAGAAGAAATATTTACAGACAAAGTTGTTGAATATAAATTCAAACCACAAGAAATTCCATTTATTATTGAAAAAAGTAATGATGGGGTATATAATGTAATCGGTCCGGAAATCAAAAAAATGTTCAATATAACCGATTTCAATCGTGAAGAAAATGCCAAACTGTTCGCTCGAAAGCTTAGGAAACTGGGTGTCGATATTGAACTTAGAAAATTAGGCGTTAAACACGGAGATACAGTACGAATTTTAGGGTATGAATTTGAATTTTTCGATTAATAAATAGGTGCTATTTTTTATAAAAGCATACTGGACTAAAAAAAAGAAGGATAGGTTTTATCTATATGAAAAACACTATGAAAATTGCGTTTGCAGGTATTTTAATTGCTTTAATGTTTGTTTTATCATGGACAGTTTTGGGCATGATTCCCTTAGGAGTTGCTAGCGCTACAACTGTTTTTATTCCTGTTTGTATTGGAATTATCTTTTTTGATGATTTCAAATACGCAGCGATATTTGGTTTGTTTTTTGGAATTGTATCATTGGTTCGATCATTTGTTCCTCAAGGATTTTTAGATCCCTATTTTCAGAATCCAATTGTTTCTGTTTTACCAAGACTTTTAGTTGGAATCGTTGGTTATTTGGTTTATAAAGGATTATCTAAAGTCATTAAAAATAGAATCGCGGTTTCCTCAATAACAGGAGGAACAGTAGCCCTTCTAAATACTATATTTACCATGGGAACTTTAATTTTAGTTTACTATAATGATATCAGTCAATCTTTTTCCAACAATGGTTTTACTATTTTTACAGCGCTAAAAACAATTTCGCTGTTGAACATGCTACCAGAAATAGCAATCGGAGCAATTTTAACACCAATTATTATTAAGGTATTAGACAAAATAAGCAGTAAAAATGCAAATTAAAATTCTTATTTTATGATGCACAAACAAAAACATTAAAAATATAAGTTTATAGAGGTTATCTATGAACTTTTTTTATTTTTAGTAAGAAATCTTCAGATATTTTCTTGACAAAAGTTGAAAATATGATATTATTAAAATGGTAAAACGATTTACCAAAAATTGAAATTGTATTTGTGGAGGAACAAAAAATGGATAAAGTACAAAACAAATGGCGTATATTTGCTATTTTTCTTATTGTTTTATTGGCTTTGGAGACCGCACTAATAATCGTACTGCCAAAGTTTGGCAAAGAAGAAGAAACAAACATTCAATTAACACCAGCTACAATCAGAGGAAAAGTCCTTACTGATCTCGGAGAAATGCTGTTAGCAAACATCATTGTTGAAGATAGCAAAGGAGCGACTTCACTATATACAACTAATTTTTTATCTGGATATGAAATCGAACTTGCTGAAGGTGAATATCAACTTCATTATACAAGAGGGATGCAGTATTCAACGATTACGAAAACAATAAAAGTAGAAAATTTTAAAAACTATTATCTAGAAGACATCAGATTAGTAGAATTATATAATTCAGAAAGTAAGAATTTTTATGCTGGTGATCTTCACCAACATACATTATTTTCTGATGGTACTCATAGTGTTGATCAATTAATTAGAGCAGATATTGCTGCTGGTTTATCATGGGCAGTATTATCAGATCACAATGACAATACAGGAATATCTGAATGGATGCAAGCCAATCGTGTTCCATATGACATTGTAGATGGAGAATATGTTTATTTTACTCCTCTTCCAGGAGTAGAAATTACAACTGGATATGGTCATTTTCAATCAATAGGCAGTAGTGCTGTTGTTGAACAATGGGATATTGATTTAGATTTAGGTGAAAATCCTTATGATGAGGTAGCAATAGTTGTTCAAGAGATAACAAGAAATGGGGGAATCCCACAATTGAATCATCCTTTTTCAACTGGCGGTATGGGTTTCAACAATTACAATGGATTATGGGATTTAATTGATTATTTCACAACGATTGAAATATGGAATGGATACTTTGAACCGTGTGGTTATGTTCCTCCTGAAGGAGTATTAAATCAAAATAGAAAATCGATGTTGAAGTGGTTTGAATTATTAAATGAAGGACATAGGGTGTTTGCTACTGGAGGTACTGATTTACATAGCTATAATGGCTCTTATAACCCATCTTTATATTTGGGTGAGTCGAAAGCGTATGAAAAACTATTGAAAAAAACAGGTCAGTATGCAGGAATGCCAACCACATTTGCTTATTCTCCAACCCAAATCAATACAGCGAGTATTCTTGAAGCAGTTAGCAATGGCCATACATTCATTTCAAATGGACCACTAGTGTTTGCTGATATTAGTGGAAAGACATATGGCTACACTGTATCAAAAGATGAAACAGTACTAAATGTTGAACTATTTTGTCGTGATGGTTTAGAAACACTAAATATTTATAAAAATGGAACTCAACTTAAAACAGTAAGTCTAAGTGGAACTACATATAATAATGTCATTGAGTTAACTGGAATTACGAGTGGTGATTGGATTGTAATTGAAGTATATGGAACAGGTGTTTATTACGCCATTACAAATCCTATTTTCTTTGCATAATTGATACGAAAGTATACAAAAATAGAAAATTGAGAAAGGAGAAAGAACATGAAAAAAATGGTTTTGAGAATGAGTGCTTTGTTTTTAATGGCTATTTTAGTACTAACAATGTTAGTTGGTTGTAGTGGTACAAAAGTTGGTGATGATACAGCAACAGCAAATGATGATTATTATAGTGAAGATTATGGCAATTACACAATTACTATTAAATTAATCATTAGCAATCCAGATCCTACAAAAGATCCATTATTTAGCGGTACTGTTACTATGAAGACAATTAAACACATGGCTTACGAAGCAGTAGCAGCAGCTTGTGCAGCAAAAAGTATTGAAATTGTTGGCTTGAACGGTTATTCTAGTTTCATAACAACGTTAGCTGGTGTTGGTTATGTAGATAATGGTAATGGAACATACTCATCATGGAGTACAACTATTAATGGTGAATTTTCAGCTGGTGTTGGCGCCCAACAATTAAGAGATGGCGATTTATTCGAAATTACTTATGTAACGCAAGAAATTACTTGGTAAATGAAACTATTCTAGGAAAATGATTCTGGTATGCAGCGGAAGACTTTTAGTCTTCCGCTAGATATCTTAAAATTATGAGGTAAAACATGAAAAAAACAATTATAAAATTAATCATAATATCGATGTTTATATTGGTTACTATCGGTTTAATTGGCTGTGGTAACGACAATGAAGTGATAAATGATGGTAGCACAGATGGTGTTACTAAAGTATGCCTAATTATTAATGGTAATTTAGGTGATAAGTCTTTTTTTGATTCAGCAAATGAAGGAATCAAAATGATTAACGCTAGTAATCCAGAAATTATTACAAACGTGAAGGAAATTGGACAAAATACTAGTAATTGGGAGTCTTCTTTAAGGGAAGTATGCGAATCAGGAGAAAAGTATGATTTGATTATTGTCGGTACCGATCAAATGCGCGAAAAATTACAAAGAATTGCTCCTTTATATCCTGGTAAAAAGTTTATTATATTTGATTCTGATATTAATAAAGAAGCAAAAGGAAAAACATTTAACAATGTTTATTCGATTCAATATATGCAAAATGAAGGTTCTTTCTTAGCTGGTGTCCTTGCTGCTTCGTGGTTACAACAATTACAACCTACACAAAGTATCAAAAAAGCAGGATTTATTGGTGGATTGAAATCGGATATCATCAAGGATTTTGCTGTTGGCTATTATCAAGGAATTCAATATGTGAATGCATTAAGTGGATATGCAAAAACGGAGACATATAATTCTTATGTTGGTGGTTTTACGGATAGTACGACTGGTAAGGCACAAGCATTAAGTCAATATAACAATGGAGCGGAAATTATTTTCCAGGCAGCTTCACAATCAGGATTGGGTTGTATCGATGCTGCCAGTGAACTATTTAAAACAAAAGGAATCGAAAAATATATCATTGGTGTAGATAGTGATCAATACAATTATTTTTCAACAGGAGATACCGCTGACTTGGATAAAGCTCGTCGTATTGTTACTAGTGTTTTAAAAAGAGTTGACTTATCCTTATATGATACTATTTTAGCATTTCATGCAGATACATTAGAATTTGGAAAAGTTGTTGAAATGGGATTAGACAGCATTATTGATGGACAATCAATCATTGGATTGGCGAAAAATGATTATTATTTACAAATCATTCCTCAAGAAATCCGTGATTTAATTGATCAAATTGAGATAAAAATAATTAATGGAGAAATTACTATTAAATCAACTTATGATTTAACATTAGCAGAGTTTAATGCTATCGAAGATGATGTTAAAGTAAAATAAGAAAACTTATGGAAAAATCAATGATTAGAATGACCAATATTTCCAAAATATACGATAATGGCATTGTTGCTAACAACAATGCTTTTATCGAGATTTTTGCTGGTGAAATTCATGCTCTTGCTGGCGAAAATGGAGCTGGTAAAAGTACATTGATGAAAATATTATATGGACTGGAAAAACCTACAAGTGGTAAAATTTATTTAAATGATCATGAAGTAATGATTACGTCACCATTGGTAGCCAATAGTTTGGGTATTGGGATGGTTCATCAACATTTTATGCTTGTTAATGAATTAACAGTTGCTGAAAATGTTTTTTTGGGAAAAGAAATTACAAAAAATTTAATGATTGATTACAAAAAAATGACAGAATCTGTGAATGAATTGGCAGAAAAATTTGGGATGAGTATTCATCCTGAAGAAATTGTTGGGAATTTGTCTATTGTTCAAAAACAAAAAGTTGAAATATTAAAAGCGCTGGCCAGAAAAGCAAAAATTCTTATTCTTGATGAACCAACAGCGGTCTTAACTCCTCAAGAAACACAGGAGTTTTTTAAGCAATTAGAATTACTGAAAAAACAAGGATACACTATCATTATCATTACTCATAAATTAAATGAGATAAAACAAATCTGTGATCGAATTACAATTATGAGAAATGGTAAATTCATTGGTATGTATGATGTAAAAGAAATATCGGAAGCAGAAATATCTAAATTGATGGTCGGTCGTGATGTTATTCACGAAATTAAAAAAACTGAAATAGAACCAGGGGCCATTGTTCTTGCAGTGAATCATCTAACAAAGATAGTGAGCGGAGGTAAAATAGTTTTAAATAATATCTCTTTTTCCTGTAAACAAGGTGAGATTGTATGCCTTTGTGGCGTAGAAGGAAATGGGCAAAGAGAATTAATTGATATTATGACTGGATTTGATCAAGATTATTCAGGAAATATCCTATTAAATGGTATCAATATAGCTAAAAAAAGTATTAAGCAAATTCGTGATATGGGAGAATCCCATATTCCAGAAGATAGAACTCTTTTTGGTGTTGACTTATCCTCATCTATTGCAGATAATTTAATTTCTACTAGCTTAAATGATGTTAGCAATGGAATTTTTATCAATAAAAAAAGAGTAGAAGAAGTATCACAAGATGGAATTCATAGTTATCAAATCAAATGTGAGGACGCTACGCAAAAAGTAAACATGCTTTCGGGTGGCAATATGCAAAAAGTTGTTGTTGCTCGAGAAACAAAAAAGATTCCTAGTCTTTTGGTTGCGAATCAGCCGACTAGAGGTGTTGATGTTGGTGCAATTGAATTTATTCATAAAAAAATAATTAATTTGTGTCATCATCAAACAGCAGTGTTGCTAGTTAGTTCGGATCTTACCGAAGTTTTTAGCTTAGCAGACAGAATTTTGGTATTTTATGCTGGCAATATCGTAGCAAATATAACAAACGTAAAAGAGATTACCGAAGAAGAACTAGGTTTGTACATGCTTGGATTAAAACGCATGGATGAGGTGAAGTATGAGTAATCTTATAAAAAAAGGAAAAGAATTTTTCAAAAAAATCATAGTTTCTATAAAATATCCCAATCATAAGCAAAAAAGCAAATATTTTAATTTGTTGAGAACATTTGTTGCTATTATGATAGCGTTACTGATTACATTTATCATTCTTTTGTTTGTTTCTAAAGAACCCTTTTCAGCAATTAGTACCTTATTATTTTCACCATTTAAAAGTAAATTTTGGTTTGGTGAAGTTTTAAGAGGAGCAGTTCCTTTGATTTTTGCAGGTGTTGCTGCTTCAATCATGTTGAAATGTGGGCAATTTAATATGATTGGAGAAGGTAGCTTCTATATTGGTGGTCTTGTTGGAGCTTTGGTTGCAATCTATTTGCCAGTTAACGCATTTCTTGCGATTTTAATTGCTTGTTTGGCTGCAATTGTAATAACAGCACTATTTGGGTTTATTCCTGCTATTTTAAAAGCAAAACTCAATGTGAATGAATTTGTTGTCAGTTTGATGTTGAATTTTATTATGCTTTGGGTAGGGCTATTTTTCTTACAAAATTACTTTCGTGATGAATCATCAGGAGATATTGCTACGCAATTAATTCCTAATGAAAATAGATTTAACATCCTTCTTGAAGGAACATATTTATCAACAGGTATTATTATTGCCATCATTGTAGTGATAGTAGCAGCACTCTTTTTATATAAAACCAAGTATGGATATACCATCAGAATCACAGGTAATAATAAAAATTTCGCTAAGTTTTCCGGTCTATCTGCCCTATCAGCAATTATTTATTCACAAGTGATTGGAAGTGCTATTGCTGGATTGGGTGGTGCAGTTGAAATCCTTGGTGGTATTGATGGTAGATTTAGTTGGAAATCACTTCCAGGATATGGATTTGATGGATTTATCGTCGCCATTCTCGCTAGTAATAATCCCTTATTAGCTCCACTTGCGGCCTTATTCTTGGCATATTTACGAACAGGAGCAACATTAATGTCGCTGCAAACCGATGTCGCTAGTGAATTGATTCAAGTAATTCAGGCAATGATTATTATCATCGTCGCTGGTCAAGCTTTCATGGCACGCTATAAAAATAAAATATTTAAGAATACTGAAAAAACAGTCTTAAATAGTAGCGGTGAGGTGCAATGATGAAAATATTTGAAATGTTATTTAGTGAAGAATTTTTATATACATCGATTCAATTGACCATTCCTATCTTATTTGCTGCTTTGGCTGCCTTGATTTCCAACAAAGCAGGAATCCTTAATATTAACATCGAAGGAAGTATGTCAGTATCAGCTTTAATTGGTGCGTTGATTAGTTTCTTCACCCAAAGCTTTTTCTGGGGTATTTTAGGAGGAATTGCAACAGGTATTCTAATGGGAATGATACTAGCTTATTGTAGTCATAAATTAAAAACGAGTTCCATCCTTACTGGAGTGGCACTCAATATTTTTGCTACTGGTTTCGTTATATTCTTGATGTATGCTATTTTAGGAACGAAAGGAGACACGACAAGTGCTCCGAGTTATGCAATCCCTTACATCAAAATTCCTTATGTAAAAGATATTCCCTTTATTGGCGTTTTATTCGAACAAAATTTATTATTTTATATTGCTATCTTTAGTGTTCTCGCAATTTCACTGTTTTTGAAAAAAACGAAAATGGGGTTATTAATCAAAGCAGTTGGCTATAATCCTGTAGCTGCAAAATCAGTAGGAATTTCCATTGAGAAGACACAATTGGTAGCTTTAATGATCGCTGGCGTTTTTGCTGGTTTAGGTGGAGTATTTCTTTCAATGTCATATTTATCTACCTACAATAGTGGAATGATAGCTGGTCGAGGATTTATTGGCTTAGCTGCAGAAGCAATGGGAGCAGGGCAACCATTATTAACAATGTTATTTGCCTTTATTTTTGGTATTGTATCAGCATTTGCAATCAATGCTCAAACAGCTCTAAACATTCCCTATGAGTTATTAAATACATTACCGTATTTAATGACGATATTAGCTTTGGTGCTATACTCTATTAGAAAAATAAGAAAAGATAAAAAGATGAATCATAGGAGGTAACAATGAAAAAGGCATGGGAAAGAGAATTTGAATTAATGAATCATGCAAAACCTATTGTTCTTGAAGAAGAGGAACAAGGTTGGCTTTTTTCTGAACAAATTGAAAAAATTGATGATATGATGTTGAAATCCAAATGGAAAAGTAACGTTCCTGGGTCAAATGCTCCAGAAAGAGTAATCATTGGAGCGATTGCTGATATGGGTAATATGGGTTATGATGTATCAGAAGCTGAGAATTTAATTGATGAAGGATTAAAGTTTCTAGAGCAGAATGATATGGTGTCGTTAAATCGAGTTACTTGGAGAATATGGAATATTCTTAATCATGCAAAACCGATAGAAAACCATCCTTCATGGAAATATCGTGTTTATGATCGCTTTGATAAGTATTTAGAAGATGTGAATCAAGATATCGTATATCAAAAAATAGCAAGAGATGAAACTTATTTACAACAAACTTATTATGGATGGTTGGCACAAATAGTAGCAGGAGCTATCGGTACTGCAGTTGAAGGGTATACAACAAAGAATATCCGCGAAGCGTTTGGTGAGGTATATGACTATGTCCGTAAACCCAACACATACAATGATGATATCACCTATGAAATTGCATTTTTGAAAGCACTAGAACGAAAAGGCAAACTCTTAACATCAGCTGATATTGCTGAAGAGTGGGCTGGTTTAATACCATTTGGTTGGTCAGCTGAAGAGTGGGCATTGAAAAATATAAAAATGGGTATATATCCCCCTGAAAGTGGATATCTACACAATCCTTATCGGGAATGGATTGGTGCTCAAATGCGTGGTGCTGTTTGTGGAATGGTTGCTCCTAATGATCCTCTAACAGCGGCAAAACTAGCTTTTATGGATGGGGTTGTTTCTCATTATAACAATGGTGTGATAGGTGAAATATTTAATGCTGTATTAACCAGTCTTGCCTATGGATGTAATAACGTGAAAGAAATTGTTATCTCAACAATAAACAATTATATTCCTTCAAAAAGTGAGTATTATACAGTTGTACGTTACGCTCTTGATGTTTGCAAGCAAGCAAAAGACTGGGAATCAGCTTGGACAACAATCATCGATAAATATAAACAATATAATTGGATTCACGCATATCCCAATGCTGCTGCTGAAGTCGTTTCTCTATGGTTTGGTAACAATGATTTTGATGAGACAATGCATATTTGTGCAATGATTGGTTATGATGTTGACTGTAATGCTGCCCAAATTGCTACTTTATTCGGCATAATAGATAAAGAAAAGGCATTAAAAGAAAAATGGACAAAGCCAATTGGTGATGAATTAAAAACGTATATTCGGGAGAATAAATCGATTAGCATCAAAAAACTTGCTGAGTATACAGTAAAATTGGCTAACATGATTGCATGAGGTAGGTTATGAAGAAAATTTTTGTATTGGGTAGTTTAAATATTGATTTAAGCATAGGCTGTGATTATTTCCCTATTCCTGGTGAAACAGTAATAGGCAGAGATTTTATTTCCAATCCTGGTGGAAAAGGTGCGAATCAAGCAGTTGCAGCAGCCAAAGCAGGAGCAACTGTTATTATGCTTGGCGCAGTGGGAAATGATTTTTTTGGAAAGCTATTAAAAAAGAATTTACAAAAATATAACATTAACAACCATCATGTTGTTGTTAAGAATTGCCCTACTGGAGTTGCCATTATCATCATCAATGATCAAAATAATCGCATTGTTTTAGATTCAGGGGCTAATTATCAATATGAGTATGCTGATTTTGCTAAAATACTGACGAAATTAGCAAAACCAGGAGATTATTTTGTTACGCAACTTGAAAATAGAATTGATGTTGTGAAAGCAGGACTAGCGCTTGCTAAAAAATTAGAAATGGTTACGGTTCTAAATCCAGCCCCAGCGTTTCTACTAGATGATCATTTACTTAATAGCTGTGACTATATCATCCCTAATGAAAATGAAAGTTATATTTTATCAAATCTAAACAATGAAAAAGTAGAAAAGTTAATCAAATATTTTCTTGGTAAAGGGATTAAAAATGTTATAATTACATTAGGCGAAAAAGGTTGCGCCTTTAGTAATGGTGATAAAGTCAATTATGTTGAAGCAAAAAAGACCATTGTAGTTGATACTACAGCCGCTGGAGATACTTTTATTGGTTCTTTGGTTGCTAAATTGGCAGAAAATTGTGATCTTGAAACAGCTGTAAATTATGCCAATGTTGCATCAGCGCTTGCTATTACACGACAAGGAGCACAACAGTCAATTCCAACCAGACAAGAGGTTGAAAAACATTTCAAAAATTAGCGATTAAAGAAGGTGCTATTTACATGGCAGTAACATTGAAATTTTTAAGCGAAAAAGCAAATTTATCAATAACAACAGTTTCTTTGATTTTGAATGGGAAAAATGTTCGCGTTTCAGAAGTGAAAAAACAACACGTTATCCAGTTAGCAAAAGAATATAATTATATTCCTAATTCTTTAGCGGTTGGATTGGTGACAAAAAAGACAAAAACAATTGGTCTCATTATTCCTGATATTAGCAATATCTTTTTTGCTGAAATAGCAAAAAACATTGAGCAAGAAGCCAATATCAAAGGTTATAGTGTTATTTTATGTAATACTAATGATAAGTTATCAGAAGAAATAAAATATGCAAATCTGTTGTTTTCTAAGGGAGTTGACGCGCTAGTAGTATGTCCAGCAATTGAATCTGCTGATAATTTTGAATACATCAATAAATTTATGGAGGCTTCTAAGGGTGTTATTGTATTCGATAGATTTTTTTCAGGGATGCAATGCTCATCTGTCATTACGGATAATTTTAATGGTAGTATTGAAGCAGTTCAATATTTAATTGCCAAAGGACATAGAAAGATAGGTTGTATTACAGGACCTATCAATTCCTATTCAGCAAGATTGAGAATTGAAGGATATAAAAAAGCCTTACTAGATGCAAAGATAGCAATAAATGAAGAATTAATCGTTCCTGGTGACTATAAGTTTGAAAGTGGCTATCATCAAGGCCTAGAACTAATGAAAAAAGATATTACAGCAGTTTTTGTTTGTAACGATTTAATGGCTTATGGCTTTTATCATGCTGCTAAGAAATTAAAGAAAAAGATTCCTCAAGATGTTTCTGTAATTGGGTTTGATGATTTATTATTTTCATCAATGCTAGATGTTCCTTTGACTAGTGTAAAGCAAAATATCGATGCCATTTCTAATAACATCAGTAATTTACTTGATAAAATGCTTACAGGTGACTTAAAAATTAACAATGTCGTATTGCCTACACTAATCACTGAAAGAAGCAGTGTGAAAAATATAGTCTGAATAAATGCTTATGTCGTAGTGACATAAGTTTTTTTAGATGAAGAGATTTTTGGTAATAACTATTATATTGTTGAAAAATATGATATAATAAACATAAATAATCAAATGAATTAAGAATTTAGGTGGGAAACATGTACGAAAATATTGATAAAATGCAATATACACCAATGATGCGTCAGTACTTAACAATCAAAGAGCAATATCCTGATACTTTAGTTTTTTTTCGACTAGGGGATTTTTATGAGATGTTTTTTAATGATGCTATTGTTGCTAGTCATGAATTAGAAATAGTTCTTACTGGTCGCGATGCAGGAACAGAAGAAAAAGTTCCTATGTGTGGTGTACCTTATCATGCGGTTAGTGCTTATTTGGACAAACTAACTGAGAAAGGGTATAAGGTAGCAATTGTTGAGCAAGTTGAAGACCCAGCTCTAGCAAAAGGAATCGTAACCCGTGAAGTTGTGAAAGTAGTAACCCCTGGAACCGTGACTGAAGGAGCAAATTTAGAGGAAAAGGATAATAATTTCCTTATTTCTGTGAGCTATGATAAAAATCGCTATGTTTTAAGTTACGCTGATTTAACAACAGGGGAAAATTATTTGACGGATTTGCCTTTAAATGATGATTTATTGTTTGCTGAAATTTTAAAATTAAAAAGTCGAGAAATTGTAATCGGTGAAGATTTTAATCAAAATATCATCCGACCATTATTATCGATTGTACCAATTACAGTTTCAATTGAGAATGATTACAATGAAGTTGGATACTTAAAAAGTCTAACAGAAGAGTTAGATAAAACAGAAGAAAAAACGTTTTGGCGGATGATTAATTATATTATCCGCACGCAAAAACGAACCTTGATTCATATGCAAAAAGTATTAAAATATGATATTAATGGGTTCTTAAAAATTGATTTTTCTTCAAGAAGAAATTTAGAACTATTAGAAACGTTACGTTTCCAGAATAAAAAGAACACATTGCTTAATATTTTAGATAAATGTCAAACAGCAATGGGAAGTAGATTTTTAAAGAAAAATATTATTTTCCCTTTAATGGATAAAGAAAAGCTTGAAAAAAGATATGATATTATTGATAGTATGCGTAAAAAGTTTTTAGAAACGGAAGAACTACGCCAACTATTAGAAAATGTATATGATTTAGAACGTATTGTTGGTAAGATTTCTTATGAATCAGTTAATCCAAAAGATTTATTGCAACTGAAAAAATCATTGGGTACTTTACCACGATTACGAGAATTATTGCAAGAAATTAAAATAAATGATTATTTTAATTTAGAAGTAGAGGCAAACGACCATGTAAACCTATATCGATTGATCGATTCTGCGATTTCACTCGATGCTCCTTTTAGTGCCAAAGACGGAGGAGTTATTAAGAGTGGCTATAATGCGGAACTAGATAAACTAAAAGATATTAATGCGTCTAGTAAAGATTATTTGTTGACATTAGAAGCATCAGAACGAGAACGAACAGGAATAAAAAATCTAAAAGTTGGATTTAATCGTGTTTTTGGTTATTATATTGAAGTTTCTAAAGGGAATTCTGCTCATGTGAAAGATGAATTTGGTTATATTAGAAAGCAAACTTTAAGCAATGCTGAAAGATTTATTACCGAAGAGTTAAAAGAAAAAGAAACTTTGATTCTTCGTGCGGAAGAAAAGATTTTAGAATTAGAGTATTTACTGTTTACCGAAGTTCGTAATACTTGTAAAAATTATGTTGTTACTTTACAAAAACTAGCAAAAATATTATCTGAACTTGATATGATGCAAAGTTTTACTAAGATTTCGAAAGAAAACAATTATGTACGCCCAAAATTAAATAAAGATAGTATTCTTGATATTAGGAATGGTCGCCATCCAGTTATCGAAAAATATAACGATAACTTTATTGCCAATGATATTAAAATGAAGGCAGATGACATTATTCTTTTAATTACAGGACCAAATATGAGTGGTAAATCAACATATATGCGTCAAACTGCCTTAATTGCGATTATGGCACAGATAGGATGTTTTGTTAGTGCTAGTAGTGCTAATTTACCTATTTTTGATGCTATTTTCACAAGAATTGGTGCGGCTGATGATATTGTTAGTGGACAATCAACTTTCATGGTGGAGATGAGCGAAGTAAATAATGCGTTATCATTTGCTACAGAAAAATCATTAATCTTATTTGATGAGATTGGTCGCGGAACTGCTACTTATGATGGAATGGCGTTAGCACAATCAATTCTAGAATATGTTCATAATAAAGTTTGTTGTAAAACTTTGTTTTCAACACATTATCATGAGCTAACCTCTCTGGAAAAGGATTTTCCTCGTTTGAAGAATGTCCATGTAACAGCTGAAGATATTCAAGGTGAGATTGTATTCATGCATAAAGTTGTAAAAGGATCTATTGATAAGAGTTATGGAATCAATGTTGCTAAACTGGCAAATATTCCGTTAGATGTTATTTTACGAGCTAAGGATTTATTACAGAAACTAGAAGAGCATCGTAAATATGATCACGATAAACTATCAATTAAAAATTATCAGACACCATTACTTTATGATTCAAAAACAGAAAAAGAAACGATAGCATTAGATAGAATCAAAGAAGCTAATATCGATGAAATGAGTCCGTTAGAAGCAATGAATTTATTAGATGAATTAAAAAGGTTATTAAGAAAGTAGGATTTTTATGGGTAAAATCATTAGACTTGATCAACATACTACCAATTTAATTGCTGCTGGTGAAGTAATTGAACGAGCAGCTTCTGTTGTAAAAGAACTAGTGGAAAACTCGATTGATGCCACTGCTTCAACAATTCATATTTCGTTGCTTGAATCAGGGTTAAAAGAAATTGTTGTTGGTGATAATGGTACAGGAATGGATGCATCTGATGCAAGATTGGCATTAGAGCCGCATGCAACTAGTAAAATTGCAAAACCCAATGATCTATTTCACATATCAACATTAGGGTTCCGTGGTGAAGCCTTGGCTTCTGTTGTTGCTGTTTCCCATTTCAAACTTAAAACATGTACTGCAGGAGCAAAGGGTTTGATGATTGTTCTAAAAGGTGGAGAAATCATTAGTGAAGCGATAGTTGCTCATCCTCATGGAACAGAAATAACAGTTCGCAATTTATTTTATAATACTCCAGCAAGATTGCAAAACTTGAAGTCTGAAGCACAAGAATTGAGTTACATTGTTGATTATGTTAACAAAATGGCACTTGCTAATCCACAATTAGCATTTAAACTGATGAATAATGATAAATTGTTGATTCAAACTTATGGAAACAATGATTTATTAGAAGTGATTGCTAGTATTTATGGAATGGAAATGGCAAAAAATGTTGTAAAAATTGAACGTAGCGATGGATATTTTCATATTTTTGGCTATACATCTAATATTGTTACCACTAGATCATCAAGAAATGGTATTACAATTGTTGTCAATGGTCGAGTTGTTCGCAATCACAATATTATCAATGCTGTTGTTGAAGGTTACCATAATTTACTAATGACAGGAAGATATCCATTCAGTGTCATCAATATTGAGGTGGATACATCGTTGGTTGATGTTAATGTTCATCCTGCGAAGCTCGAAGTTCGCTTTAGTAACGAAGAAGGTTTAATCAATTTGATTAAGGAAGCAATTAAAACAGCATTGGTAGAAGTAGATTTATCGGTTAGTTTAGATCAAGAAAAGGAAGAACCAACCCAACATAGTGATATTTTTGTTCGTGAGGATGTAAAACCTTACACATTTACAAACAAAAGTCCAAGTTCGGATTTTGTTGAAGAAGACAGCAACGATGATACTGAGAAAGAGAAAACTGAGCCTTTCCAAACAGCCTTTCAACAGCAACAGTATTCTTTTACAAAACACGATGAAGAACCTACAGATAGCTTAGAGCCAAAAATATCACGTTTGCCAAAAATGGAATACATAGGACAACTTTTTGGTACTTATTTGTTAGCACAAAGTGAAGATTTGTTCTATTTACTTGATCAACATGCTGCCAATGAACGAATTAATTATGAAAAGATTATTTCTCATTTACAAAATACCAACGGGAATCGTTATGAGTTATTGATTCCCATAAAATTATTCTTTACAACCAATGAAGCAATATTAATCAATGAAAAAATGTCAGAAATTAATCAATTGGGAATTAGTCTAGAAGAATTTGGTGGCGGTACCTATCTAGTAAGAGAAATACCAGATTGGATTTTCCGTGGACGCGAAAAAGAATTTGTTGAAGAAATTATCGTAAATATTGTGAGTAATCATAAGACAGAAAAGCATCAGTTTCTTGATGCATTGGCCAAGTCATTGGCTTGTAAAAAGAGCATCAAAGCAAATGAATTTGTAAATAGACAAGAAATAGAATATTTACTAAAAGAATTATCAGACTGTGAGAATCCGTTTACTTGTCCTCATGGAAGACCAGTGATTGTGAAATTTTCCCGTTATGAAATAGAAAAATGGTTTAAACGTATCGTATGAGTCATAAAGTAATTGTCTTGACTGGTCCTACGGGAGTTGGTAAAACAGAAATTTCTTTAAAACTAGCTGCTATGTTTCATGGTGAAATTATCAATGCAGATGCTTCACAGGTTCGTAGAAAGTTGAACATTGGTACTGCCAAGATTGATGTCAATACAACAAATATCAAACACCATTTGCTTGATTTTTTAGATGTTACGGAAAATTTTTCCATTTTTGATTATCAAAATATGGCTCGTAAACAAATAGCTGAACTTTTTAAAAACGAAAAAGTTCCTTTTCTAGTAGGTGGCTCGGGGTTATACCTTAATGCTGTTTTGTATGATTATGATTTGTCAGCTAGTAGCCGTAATGAAGAATTTGCTCAACAATTCGCTCATGTGAGTGATGATGATTTACACAAACAATTACAAGAGGTTGACCCTCTTGCAGCATGCAAAATTCCTAGGAACAATCGCCGACGGGTCTTACGAGCACTTGAAATTGCGATGTCAGAAACGAAAAAAATCAGCACAAACATTACAAAAAATAGTCCTATATATGATTGCTTGTTAATTTGTTTTAATACAGAACGAAGTAAATTATATGAAAGAATAAACAATCGTGTTGAAGCAATGTTCGCTGCTGGATGGATAAAAGAATGCCAGGATTTAATCGCTGATGGCATTGAACTCTCGCAAATAAAAGATATTGGATATCAAGAAATTGGTAAATACTTGCAGGGGTTACTCACATTAGAGCAAGTAAAAGCAATGATCAAACAAAAAACCAGAAATTATGCAAAGCGTCAATTGACTTGGTTTCGAAATAAAATGGAATGTCAATTTATAACGATCGATTATGAAAATCGAGAGGATCATATCAAGCAAACTAGCGAAATGATTAATCAATTTTTAGAAGAGATATAATTCCTCCGTATTGGAGGAATTTTATTTGTACGCTGTTCTTGATAAATCTCATAAAATAGGGTATATTAATATATATAGGAGAAACTAGAAAATGGAAAGATTACAAAAATATATCGCCAGAAGTGGCATTGCTTCGCGAAGAAAAGCAGAAGATATGATTCGCGAAGGTAAAGTAAAAGTAAATGGAGAAGTTATAACAGAGATGGGACATAAGATTTCTGGTAACGATATTGTTGAGATTGATAGTGAAGTATTGGAAGTCAAGGAAAAACGATATTTTGTGATGAATAAACCTCGGGGAATTATTTCTTCATCCAATGATGAGAAAGGACGAAAAACTGTCATTTCTATTTTACCACCTGAATTGAACAACTATCGTTTGTTTCCAGTTGGGAGACTTGATTATGATAC
>JAQUVC010000095.1 GCA_028693535.1 Bacilli bacterium | reverse complement strand
TTTACATTGGATGATAGAACAATCATCGATGAAGCTAAGATGCCTAAGTTTAGTATCACGTTTACACCAACAAATGAGAAAGATCCATTTACTGTTAAATTAACAACAGCTAGTGATGTCATGATACAGGATTATAATTCTATTCCTGAATGGGCGGATAAACTTGAAACAACCAGAAATTACGTTCAATCTAGTATTATAAGGTTTACACAAACACCAGAATTAGCAAAATTTTCTAGTGATGCCAATATTAAAGTTACAGCAACACTCGAAATTACAGGGACAGATGCAACCACCACAACGCTACCAACAGATAAACCATTAGCAGAAATCTATTTATCGGATTTTGAAAGTGACATAGAAGATGTGGATACCACAACGTATGTAAAGGGTTTTCGCGATCCGTCTGTTGTACAAACGTTTAAAAATGCAGGATATTATCCATGGTTATTAGGAAAATATCTATGGTGGCAAGGGTTAATTGCAATCTTTTTGGTGGGACTAGTAACAGGAACATTTTATTTGGTTTGGATGGCAGAAGATCAAAAAGGAAAAACAACTACTAAAATAATCAAGAAAAAGAAATAGAGATTGCAAAAAAGCAATCTTCTTTTTTCCAAAGGAGCGAATATGGATATAAGAGAGATAGAAAGAGCATTAATAAAGCGATATAGAAGCAGCATCTATTCAAAATTTGTGAAAGCAATTGATGATTATCAATTAATTCAAGAAAATGACAACATAGCTGTATGTATTTCTGGTGGAAAAGATAGTCTTACAATGGCTAAATTGTTTCAAGAGATAAAGAGACACGGGAAAGTTAAATTTGGTGTAAAATATTTGGTTATGAATCCAGGATTTAACGAGGAAAACTTGATTAGGCTACAAGAAAATGCTAAAAAGCTTGAAATTCCGATTGTGATAAAAGACTCTAATATTTTTCATGTTTCTCAACTTTTGGGAAAAGACCAACCCTGTTATTTATGTGCAAAAATGCGCCGAGGATTTTTATATGATTTTGCTCAAGAACAAGGATGTAATAAAATAGCATTGGGACACCATTTTAATGATGTCATTGAAACAACATTGTTAAATGTGCTTTATTCGGGTACGTTTAAAACGATGGTGCCAAAATTAAAATCAACAAATCATCCAGGAATGGAATTGATTCGACCTATGGTTTATATTGAAGAAAAAGATATTATGAATTATGTTGAGTTTTGTGACGTAAAGGCGATGAATTGTGGATGTAAAATTGCGAGAAACGACTTACCATCAAAACGAAGAGAAATAAAAGAGCTGATAAAAAATATAAAAAAAGAGTTTAAAGATGTTGATAAATGCATTTATGCTAGTGCTGAGAATGTGAATTTAAATTGTGTGATGAAATGGCAGATAAAAGATGAAAAACATAGCTTTTTAGATTATTATGATGAATGATAATTTATGAAAAGGCTTAACCTAAATAATTTCTTGTTTTTTGATGTATCTATGCTATAATAAATTATATAAAGAAAAAAATAGGAGGAGAATATGGCAATAAAAAAATACGTCTTTATGTTCACAGAGACCGATGAGACAATGCGCGATCTTTGTGGCGGTAAGGGAGCCAATTTGGGGCAAATGACCAAATTAGGGCTACCAATACCACAGGGGTTTACCGTAACAACGGAAGCTTGCACTTATTACTATCAAAATTCCGAAAAGCTTTCTGAAGGAATCATTGAAGAAATTTATGCAGCTCTAGCAAAACTCGAGGAAATCACAGGAAAGAAATTCGGTGATCCACGGAACCCATTATTGGTTTCTGTTAGATCTGGTGCTCGCGTATCGATGCCAGGAATGATGGATACCATTTTAAATTTAGGTTTAAACGAAACAGTGGTATCGGGATTGGCTGAAATCACACAAAACCCAAGATTTGCTTATGATTCATATCGACGTTTTATCCAAATGTATTCAGATGTAGTTATGGGTCTTGCTAAAAGTAGATTTGAAGAAATCATCGACAAGATGAAAGAAGCACGACATATTCAACAAGATTTAGAGTTTACAGCTGAAGACTTTAAGGAAATGATTAAAGAATTCAAAGCATTTTATAAGCAAGAATTGAAAGAAGCTTTCCCAGATGACCCAAAGGATCAATTATTTGGGGCTATTAATGCTGTTTTCCGTTCATGGGAAAATCCGAGAGCCAACTATTATCGTAAAATGAACAATATTTCTTCTGATTGGGGAACAGCAGTTAATGTTCAATCAATGGTATATGGAAATATGGGAGATAAATCAGGAACTGGAGTTGCTTTCACAAGAAACCCAGCAACTGGAGAGAATAAATTATATGGAGAATATTTAATAAACGCTCAAGGTGAAGATGTTGTTGCGGGAATTAGAACTCCTTCTGAAATTGAAACCTTAAAAGATATTATGCCAAGTGTATATAATCAATTTGTTGAGTTATCATTAAAATTAGAAAACCATTTTAATGACATGCAAGACATTGAATTTACTATTGAAAATGAAAAACTATATTTATTACAAACAAGAGGCGGGAAAAGAACTGCACAAGCAGCATTAAGAATAGCTGTTGAAATGTTTGAAAGTGGCATGATTACCAAGGAAAGAGCGTTAATGCTTGTACAGCCACAACAACTAGACAATCTATTACATCCACAATTTGACCAAGCGGCAATTAAAGAAGCACGTGTTGTTGGAGAAGGCTTACCAGCATCTCCGGGAGCAGCGTGTGGACAAATAGTGTTCAGCGTTGCGGAAGCATTACATGAAAAAAAGAATGGTAAAAAAGTAATTTTGGTTCGATTAGAAACATCTCCAGAAGATATCGAAGGTATGGATATATCGGAAGGCATTTTAACTGCACGAGGAGGAATGACTTCACATGCAGCAGTTGTTGCTCGCGGTATGGGAAAATGCTGTGTTTCAGGATGTAAAACATTAGAAGTATATGATGAAAAAGGCTATTTATTGATTGGTAAAGAAAAATTAGTCAAGGGTGATTGGCTTGCTTTAGATGGTTCTACAGGGTTAATCTATGGTCAAAAAGTTGCAACGGTTCCTGCTACGATTTCAGGAAATTTCGAAAAGTTTATGACTTGGTGTGATGAGATAAGAAGATTAAAAGTAAGAACAAACGCTGACACTCCAAAAGATGCAAGACAAGCTAGAATTTTTGGAGCTGAAGGAATTGGTCTTTGTCGAACAGAGCATATGTTCTTTGAAGTAGATCGTATCAAAGCAATGAGAGAAATGATCGTTGCTGAAACAAAAGAGCAAAGACAGGTTGCGTTAGAGAAACTATTGCCAATGCAAAGAGGAGATTTTGAAGAATTGTTTGAAGCGATGGGAAACTATCCAGTTACCGTTCGTTACCTAGATCCACCACTACATGAATTTTTACCAAGTAATGATGAGGATATCAAGGAAATTGCAACAGAATTAAATGTTCCTTATGATGAATTAGTGGCAAAGATAGAATCATTACATGAATTTAATCCAATGATGGGACATCGAGGATGTCGTTTAGCAGTGTCTTATCCAGAACTTGCTGAAATGCAAACGAGAGCGGTTATTGAAGCGTACATTAACGTCAAGAAACGCAATCCGGAATATAGCGCTGCACCAGAAATAATGATTCCATTGATTGGTGACGCCAAAGAATTAAAATTTGTTAAAAACATTGTAGTAAAAACAGCAGATCAAATTTTGGATGAACATCATATGACTGTTGATTACAAAGTTGGAACAATGATTGAAATACCAAGAGCTGCTATTTTAGCCGATGAAATTGCTGAGGAAGCAGAGTTCTTTAGTTTTGGTACAAATGATTTAACACAAATGACATTTGGCTTCAGTCGTGATGATGCTGGTTCATTCCTTACACAATATTACCAACGTAGAATTTATGAATCAGATCCATTTGCTCGCGTTGACCAAAAAGGTGTAGGTAAATTAATTAAAATGGCAGCAACTTTGGGTAGAGAAGTAAAACCAAGTTTAAAATTGGGCGTTTGTGGCGAGCATGGTGGTGAACCATCTTCCATTGAATTCTTTAACGAAGTTGGTTTGGATTATGTTTCTTGTTCTCCGTATCGAGTTCCTATTGCTCGATTGGCGGCTGCGCAAGCAACAATAAAAGCCAAGAAATAAAAAAATAAATCCCTAATTCAA
>JAQUVC010000094.1 GCA_028693535.1 Bacilli bacterium | reverse complement strand
CCAAGTAAAGATTCGCTTCTGATGTATAATATTAATGAGAAAAATTGCAGATAGGGATAAGGTGCTCTTTCTGCAAACAAAAAAGCCTAATACTAATTGTATTAGACTAATGCTTTCAATATGGTGCTGAAGGCGAGACTCGAACTCACGACTTGCGCATTACGAGTGCGCTACTCTACCAACTGAGTTACTCCAGCAGATACACTTTAATATTTTACCACTTTTATTTCAAAAAATAAAGTAAACTTTATAAAAAAATTACTAAAAGCATATTATTTGACAAGAATCTCTTTGTGAAGTAAAATAGTATTATTAATAGGAGGATTATGTATGAGTATATATAATATTATAATAAAAGATAAAAACGAAAATGATATTACACTAGAAGATTATAAAGGAAAGGTGTTATTGATAGTCAACACCGCAACTGGGTGTGGCTTTACTCCCCAATATAAAGGATTACAATATCTATATGATAAATATAAAAACCAAGGTTTAGAAATACTGGATTTTCCATGCAATCAATTTGCTGGACAAGCTCCTGGCTCAAATGTAGAGATTGATAATTTTTGTAGTCTAAATTATCATACCACTTTTCCGCGTTTCTCAAAAATTAAAGTTAACGGAAAAGAGGCATCACCATTATTTACTTTCCTAAAATCGCAAAAGAAAGGAACATTGGGAGCTGCAATTAAATGGAACTTCACAAAATTTCTTGTTGATCGTGAAGGAAATGTTGTAAAACGATTTGCACCAAATGAAAAACCTGAAGACTTCGAACAAGAAGTTGCAGCTTTATTGTAAGGATCCATTATGAAAAGAAAATATAATTATGAAATCATGGATTTAATCAAAGCTCGATGGTCTCCAAGAGCTATTTCTGAAGAAAAATTATCTCGTGAAGAGATAATGCCTTTGATTGAAGCAGCTAGATTTGCCCCTTCTTGTTTTAATGAACAACCATGGCGCTTTATCATTGCCGATGAAGAAGAATCACTTAAAAAAATGCGCAATGTTTTAATGCCTGGAAATCAAATATGGGCAAATAAGGCTCCCGTATTATTGTTAATCGTTGCAAAGAAGAATTTTACTTATAATAATGAGGAAAATTTTTGGCATATGTTTGATGCCGGGACAGCCTGGGGATTTCTTACTCTAGAGGCACAAAAAAGAGGATTGGTAACCCATGCGATGGGTGGTTTTGATATGGATAAAGCTAGATCTAGCTTTAACATTTCTGAAGATTATGAAATTATAACTGTAGTTGCTATTGGTAAGTATGGCGATAAAGAAACCCTCGACCCAAAGTTGCGCAGTAAAGAGCATCCAGATATTAGAATGGAAACAGAAGCATTAATTTTAAAATAACAAAAAAAGATACTAAATTGGTCTTTCCAAATAGTATCTTTTTTTGTTTGAAAAAGGATACTGATTTATCAGCATCCTAGGTAGATAAGAATAGTAAAATTCTTGTTATGCAAAAATTGTTACTTTTCCATAAAGAATGATTGTAATAATATCAATAATCCATAAAATTGCAAATCCTAAGAATATCCATAAAATACCAATAATAATGTGGCCTTTACAAATACGATAGATACCATAGAAAATTCCATCTAAGCCAGGAAGGGCTAAAATGACTTTTAATATTAATGGTAACTCATCAATAAACTTTACATAACTATTTGCTGCATTTCCCATTCTTTAAATCTCCTTTCATGATATTATTATATCATGTTTTGAAAGTAAAACAAAATGTTTTATTTTTTTAAATTTTATATCGTTTCTATTTGTGAAAAAAGTTATGTTTTACTTCTCAAGCAAATTATGTTATAATATATATATATAAATTAGAATATAAGTTATATATTTAAATAAGGAGGGAAATAAACATGAAAATATTATCATTTATAAAACCTAAAAGTGAAGTCGTATTTGTTTATCGCGATGATACCGTTAAAGATGCACTAGCAAAATTAGAGAAAACCAGATTTTCATCGATTCCAATTTTGGATCGTGAAGGCTACTATGTTGGAACCCTTGCTGAAGGTGATTTACTGTGGGGAATAAAAGAAATTAGTAATTTCAATGTCAATCACGCCGATAATCTATTAATTTCAAATTTTAAACGCCATCGTGACTACCTTGCAATCAATATTGACGCCAATATGGATGAGTTAATTTCAAAAGCAATGAATGAAAACTTTGTTCCTGTGGTTGATTCTCATAATTTGTTCATTGGCATCGTAACAAGAAAAAGCATCATTAATTATTTTCTAGAACATAATTTTATCGTATTATAAAAAGCCTAACACTTTATAAAATAAAGCATTAGGCTTTTTTTTATAAGAAATCTCTTTTTCGATATAATACCGCTCCACCCACAATGAATCCAAGCATTAGAAGCGTAATGATAGCTACTGGTAAAAGATTGTAATCGATAGTTCCAATCCCCATCGTAGAATCCATAATCGCCGAAGCAGAAGTAATATGAATTGGACTTAACATTTTTATAAATTCAATCTTGTCAGCAACCAATTCCCCAAGGTATCCTATTATATATGTAACAAATAAAATAGAAAGTCCTGCCATCGATGGCTTAATATCTTTTTTCAAAAAACTTGCTAAGAAGAAACCCAAAGCAACAAAGAAGAATAACGTAATTCCCGATATTTTATATACAGAAATAATCGCCATATTATCGACTGTTCCTTCACCAACAACCAATCCACATAATATTGTTGTTATCAATGACCCCATAACTAAAATTAACAAGTTCACCATAATTACAAGAAATTTTCCAACATATATTTCCAGTCTTGATACTTGAACAGAATTTAAGAATTCAATTGATTTGGTTTTTTCTTCATCATACAATGCATTGGCTCCCATACTAACACCATAACAACACAAGATAATAAAAATTATCTGATAAATCATTGCAAAATATGAATTATAATTATCTACCACTGAATGCTTACTCATACCAAATATTTGCAACAATTCTTCTGGCATTAAAGCTAATTTTTCACCCATGATATCATCAATAACTGGGTACATTAACATATACATTGCCATCATACCTACAATTAGTGCAAGCCATATAATTGTCCCTTTGAAACGCATTTTAAATTCAGCTTTAAAAATATTTAATGACCTTTTAAATTCAAAATTTTTAGACATGACTATTCTCCTTTATAGAACTTTTGGAATTCTTCTTCAATACTCTGATACTTGATTTCCAAAGATGTTAAATCCATTTTATTTAGTTCGGCAATTAAATCATTAATGTTACCACTATAAACATATTTTTGCTCGGTATTATCACTCGTTACATAACGTACTAACAACTTCTTCTCTCGAGCTTTCCCATTCATTTCAATTACTTCAACAATTTCTCCATCTTTAATGATAGCAACACGATCACAGTATTTTTCAATTTCTTGAAGATTATGACTAGAAAGAAATATAGTTACCCCTTTTTTCTTTTCTTCAATTAAAACATCAAACACTTTCGCTTGCATTAATGGATCTAAACCACTAGTTGGTTCATCTAAAATAATTACTTTTGGTTTTTTTAGTAATGCTTGAATCACACCAATTTTTTTACGATTTCCTAAACTTAATTCATTTATTTTTCTGTTTTTATCTAATTCAAAATATTCACACAATTTATTTACATATGCATAGTCTTTTTCTTCACAAAATGATAAAGCGTAATTCAATAAATCAATTACCTTCATTCCTTGGTAGTATTCAACTTCTCCCGGTAAGTAAGCAGTGATTTTCTTTATTTCTTTCGTTTGCCGTAAGCAATCCAATCCACAAATACTTGCTTGTCCAGAATTAGGCGTTATCATATTTAACAAGCTTCTTATTGTTGTGGTTTTTCCTGCTCCATTTTTACCAACAAAACCAAATATTTCTCCTTCTTTTACCTCTAGATTAACATTTTCAATTCCTTTGTTTTTACCATAATACTTTGTCATTGATTTGATTACAATAGTGTTCATCGATATTCCTCCTTATAGAAACATTCTTTCATTATTACTATGTACTTTGATAACATTTCAACAATCTTTTCAAAAGATAACTCACGATAGTTTTTAACAATTCCATCTAATACCCATATTACTATTTGTACTACATCATTGAGATTAATAGATGATTTAAATTTGGTCAAATCAATTCCAGAAAAAATCATGTTTGAACTCCCATCGATT
>JAQUVC010000093.1 GCA_028693535.1 Bacilli bacterium | reverse complement strand
AACGCTTGACAATAGTAATGAAAATAACGCTTGACAATAGCAACTAATTATAGTATAATAACCAAGTAATTTATCATAGTGGAAAGAAGAAGTACCCACTTCTCACCTGACTGATTAAGTTAGTAGGTAAACGTCACTTTACAAGACTTTGTGATTTTTTTAGTGGGTGCTTTTATAGCACCCACTTTTCTTTTCTTACTATGATAAGTACTAATCATTAGGAGGTGCTTTATATTAGTAAGAATGTGGATCGCAAAAACGATGCCTTGGTAAATGAAAATATTGAGGCGGAACGTGTGTTGGTAATCGATGCTGAAGGAAAACCTTTAGGGGAAATGAAGACTAACGAAGCTATTAATTTAGCAAGAACTAGCAATTTTGATTTGGTTTGTGTCGCACCAAGTGCAAAAGTTCCAGTATGCCGTTTTTTGGATTATAGCAAATATCGCTATGAATTACAGAAAAAAGCTCGGGAAAGCAAAAAAAATCAAAAAGTGGTAGTTTTAAAAGAAATCAGATTGTCACCAGTTATAGGACAAAAGGATTTTGAAACAAAACTAAAAAACGGTAAAGATTTTCTTGAAGAAGGCAGCAAATTGAAAGTTTCAATTTATTTTCCAAGAGGAAAGCGAAGATTATTACAATTTGAATCTTCGACAGATGTATTGGACAAGTATGTTGAAAAAATGGATGAGTATGCCACAATAGAAACTAAAAATACCCTTGATGGTAGAAATAGCCATTATATTTTAGTTCCAAAAAATAAAAAGAAAGACAAGGAGTGATTTTAACATGCCAAAAATGAAAACTCATAGCGGTACTAAGAAACGTTTAAAAATAACTGCAACTGGAAAGGTTATGCGTGGGCGCCCAGGAACAAGCCACTTAGCACCTGGAAAAACTCAAAAGAGAATTCGCCATTTACGTAAAGGATCAACAGTATCTGCAGCTGATTTAGGCCGCATTAGACAACAAGTAGCAAATTTAAGATAAAAGAATACTATAAATATAAGAGGAGGTAATTTTTATGCCACGTACTAAAGGTGGAGTCGTTTCAAGAAGAAGACGTAACAGAGTATTAAAGTTAGCCAAAGGTTATTTTGGTTCGAAACATACATTATATAGAACAGCCAATCAGCAAGTGATGAAATCACTAGCTTATGCTTATCGCGACCGAAAAAGAAGAAAACGCGATTTCCGTAGATTATGGATTACTCGTATTAATGCTGCTGCCAGATTAAACGGCTTATCATACAACAAATTAATGTTTGGTTTAAGAAAAGTAAATATCGATATCAATCGTAAGATGCTTTCTGAAATAGCTATTAATGATGCTGCTGGTTTCACTGTTATTTGTGATAAAATAAAAGAAGCGGTAAAATAAACACAGGTCGAAAAGACCTGTTTTTTTAAACCGATATTATCTTATGAAAGTGTTTACATAAAGAGATAATTATGGTAAAATATAAGTATAGAAAAGGAGTAAAATATGTATATTGTAAAATATAATAATAAAGAATATCAATTTGATGAAAAAATAACATTAAAGGATTTAGCAAAGAAATTTAATGTAGAGGCATATGTTGCAAAAGTAAATAATCGATTGCGAGAGTTAAATTTCTATTTGAATTTTAATTGTACTATCGAATTTCTTGATTTGACTAATTTTGATACGGTTAGAGTATATGAAACAAGTCTACGTTATTTGATTATTATGGCATTAGAAAACCTGTATCCTAATATTCGTGTTGAGTTTAATCAATGTGTTTCAAGATCGATTTCGTGTAATGTTTTGGGAATAGAGGAAAAAGTAGATGCAAAATTTCTTTCTGCGTTAGAAAAAGAAATGCGAAGAATTATTGCTGCTGATTATCCAATTACAAGAAAAACAATTTCTAAAGCGGAAGCGATTGAAATCTATAAGAAAAAAGGATATTTAGATAAAAATGAAGTACTAAAATATCGTGAAGAGGATGAAGTAAATATTTATGTTTGTGAGAACTATATTAATTATTTATTTGGCTATATGGTACCATCAACTGGTTATTTGAGTAAATTCTTATTACGATTATATCACCCTGGCTTTTTAGTTCAATTTCCGCGAGCAGAAAAAGGAGGTCAAATCCCTGAATTTGAAGATTCGCCAAGTTTTGGTAGAATGTTACGAGAAGCTCGCAGTTGGGCAAAAATGTGCGAAAGTGATCGCATTCCACTACTGAATACACATGCTAGTGAAGCTAGCGTGATTGATTTGGTTAATATGTGCGAAACAAAACATAATAATATGCTTGCTGAATTGGGTGAAATTATCAAGAAAAACATCGAAGACATTCGCTTGATCTGTATCGCAGGACCATCTTCATCGGGAAAAACAACGTTTTCTCATCGTCTGAGGATTGAATTAATGTCGATAGGAATCAAACCATTTAAAATTTCAATGGATGATTATTACCTTGACCGTGACAAAGCTCCTCTTGATGAATATGGAGAGCCTGATTTAGAGCATGTAGACGCACTTGATATTGACTTGTTTAATGAAAATTTATTGGCCCTCATTCAAGGAGAAGAAGTGCAATTGCCAACATTTGATTTTAAACTAGGGAAACGAGTTTTCGGTTTAACAACTCGTATTTCTAAAGATACACCAGTGATTATTGAGGGCATTCATGCTTTAAATGAAGAAGTCACAAAACTGATTCCTAAACATCAAAAGTTCAAAATCTATATTAGCCCATTATCACAAATAAAAATAGATGATCATAATCCAATACCAGCTACAGAAATTCGTTTGTTGCGCCGTATTGTAAGAGATTCAAAATATCGTAAAACTCATCCAGCAGATACATTTGCAATGTGGCCTTCTGTTAGAAGAGGAGAATTTAAATGGATTTATCCATATCAAGAGCAAGCTGATTACATATTCAATTCAGAACTTACTTACGAGTTAGCAGTGATGAAAAAATATGCCCTTCCTGCTTTAGCCGCGATTGATCGCAATGATGAATACTTTATTTCAGCAAACCACTTAGTAAAGTTTTTGAAATATATAAAGGATATCGATGATCGCTATGTTCCATGTAATTCACTATTACGTGAATTTATTGGGAATAGTTGTTTCTACGATGTATAAAGAATATGCGTGAAATCACAACAAAAGAATATCAAGATAATCTTTTTGAAGTCATGAAGAGCCAGTGGGCATTGTTAACAGCTGGAACGATGGAAAAATATAATACCATGACGATTGGTTGGTTAACGGCTGGCATTATTTGGGGCAAAGATGTTGTAACTTGTTATGTTCGTCCTAGCCGATATACCTATCAATTCATCGAAGAGAATGATGTCTTTACGATTAGTTTTTATGATTCTCGTTATCGTAGCAGTTTATCACATTTAGGAACTCATAGTGGTCGCGAGACGGATAAGGTAAAGTTTGTGAATTTTCATCCGATTGAACTTGACCAAACAGTCAGCTTTGAAGAAGCAAGGATGACAATTGTGTGTAAAAAAATATATGATCAACAAATGGATGAAAGAAAAATGCAAACATTTGGGATTGAACGTTATTATTCTCATGGGGATTATCATCGTTTTTATATTGGTGAGATTTTAAAAATATATATTGCAGATTAGGGAGAAATGATGAAAACAATAGGTAATATAATATGGTTTATTTTAGTTGGGTTGTTTAGCAGCATTTATTGGGCAATTGCAGGATTATTCTTATGTATTACAATTATTGGCATCCCCTTTGCAATTCAGTGTTTTAAGATTGCAGGATTTACACTTTGGCCTTTTGGGAGAGAAATAAATACTGATTTTAGTATTCATCCAATTGGCAATATTTTATGGCTACTTATTTTTGGCTGGGAAATCGCTGTTGGTTATTTGATTGTAGGACTGATTTTTTGCATCACAATCATCGGAATCCCTTTTGGTAAGCAATGTTTTAAATTGGCACAATTATCATTTTTCCCATTTGGGGCAAAAATCAATTAAGAGGAGGAGAGTCATCTCTTTCTTTTTTGCTGTTTGTGAATTGAAATAACTTGAAAACCTTTTCACATTTACGTGAAACAGTCTTAATGATTGAATCAAAAGTAGTTTTATTGTATAATATATAATGAGGTAGTTTATGGATAAGAACATGATTAATGCGTTTCATACTAGATTTACTAGTGATGCTTATGAATATTTTGGCTCTCACTATGATAGCCAAACAAAAAGTG
>JAQUVC010000092.1 GCA_028693535.1 Bacilli bacterium | reverse complement strand
GGAATTTGTCCTGTTAAAAAAGGTAAAATCAACCCTATTGCTAGCAACAAGGCAGACAAAACCATTTTTTGAATTTGTTCTCTTTGTTTAAACATAAATGCTCCTTCTTAATAATTTTAGAAATTAAACATAATTATATTAGGAAAGAATAGCAGTAATATTCCAATGATTAGCATTAGTATTCCACCAATCAAATGCGAATATTTTGCGAATTTATTCGATATTCCAATTGCCTTCAAACTAAATGTTGCAATTGCAAATATAATCAGATCATCAAGCAAGAAAAATAATACGTAAATTAATACATATATTAACTCTTGTGCACTACTTACATCATTAATCGCAAGAATTTGGGAAAATAAGACAGGTAGTCCTGCAGAGCAAGCCAATTCAATAAAATTAACCATGATTGCTAATGTAATGATGCCTATTAAAGCAATAAATATACTTTTCTCATTGATGATTTTTCTTATCTTGTTCGATATTTTTCGACGTTGTGTTGGGTTGGTTACATCGCAACCATCTTCTTGTTTAATAGAAGATTTAATATAGCGATAAATATTGTATCCTCCAGCTCCCAAAGCAAAAGCACCAATAATGATAATAAATATTTGCTTAGCAGCAATAAGCTCTACTGTTTTAATCCAAGCCATCATAACAATAAAATAAAATATTGCTGATACAAGGAGAAAAACACCACCAAAAAGCCAAATCTTTTTTTTGTTTCCTGTTGGTATTAACATCGTAATTAAAAATATCAAAATCCACATTGCACAAGGATTAACGCCATCAACAAACCCCATAACAATAGCGATTAGCAAAATTGAGAAACTCTTGACATCAACTCTTCCAAAAAGAGGAATATTTATATAACTTTCTTCATCAACCTCTATATCACTTGGATCAATCGTTTCATTGTTAATCACTTTCTGTACAACATCAACAAAATCAACGTCTTGATACTTTTCAATATATTTTATCATTTCACTTTTGATGTTTTCATTAAAACCAATAAAACTTTTCCCCCCAATTACCGTAAAGGGAGTAATGATTCTTTTTTCGATATCAAACACTTCAGCTATTCGATAAAACAGTTCTTTATTAGCCTGTGCTTTCGTGTTATCCTCATCATCCATTGTATAGTATATAATCTTTAGATTGTACTCTTCAGGTAGTGAATTCAAGTATTTTTCTTCTTCACCACAATTATAACAAGTTGTAGTATGAAAAAAATGAACCATTATTTCTTCATCATTGGCAGCTTTGGTTGATAAATGAAAACTACTAAAAAACAAAAGCAAAAGAAAAGCAATGAATAAGCCATATATCTTTTTATTCATGTGATAGATCCTCAAATATCTTTTCGATATCTTTCACTTTCTTTTCCCCTATCACTCTCTTTACTTCTTTTTCTTCTTTTATCATGATACAAACAGGCAATGTGTTTCCTATATTTAAGGATTCTACATCTTCTTCATCCATATCGAAATCAAGTTCAATAAAATCTGTTATATTATGTTTTTTTGCTAGTTCTTGATAGCGAGGTTTCATAATGAGGCAACTAGTACACCAAACAGCTGTAATTAATATTATTTTCATATTAATTCACCATTTCTTTGATTGCGTTAATCAAAGCATCAATATCAGCAAATGTTGTTAAATGAGAAAGGCTAACCCTAACACTTGATAAGGCCAATCCTTTATCTTCAGTCAAATTATAAACTGCCAGCGACATTTGTTGTTTGCTTGAACACGCTGTATGATTGGAAATATAAATTCCTTTCTTACTCATGTATTCCACAATCTCAATACTGTTTTTTCCAATAATGCTAAAATTAACAATATGAGGAATGGCGTATTCATTGCTGTTTATTCTCACTTGCGGTATTCTAGATAATTCTTTCACTAAATAATCATTTGTTGTTTTCGTTTTTTGATATCGATTATCAAAGTTTACTGTGGCCAATTGTAATGCATAGGCCATAGAATAGATCAAGGGATGAAAAGGTGTCCCACTGCGATATTTTGAAGTGCTTGTCCCACCATGAATTTGAGGAATCAGTTTTATTTCCTTTTTCTTAATTAAAGCTCCAACACCTTTGACTCCATAAAATTTATGGGCGGAGAAACTCATCATGTCAATATTTGCACATACTTCTTGTGCTTTCCCTATACTTTGTGTGATATCACTATGGAATACTATTTGTGGGTACTTTTTTAAGAGCATAGCAATTTCGGCAATGGGTTGTTTAATTCCTATTTCACTATTAACAGAAACAATAGATACCAAAATAGTTTTATCTGTAATTAGTCTTTCCAAATCTACTAGATCTACCAAGCCCTTTTTATTTATTTTCACGAAATCAATTTGATATCCTTTGTTTTGCAAATAGCCAACAGGTGCTGTGACTGATGGATGTTCAAAATTTGTTGTAATAATATGCTTATCAGTGCCAAACCTTTCCAAGTAGCCTTTGATTGCTAAATTGTTGGCTTCTGATGCGCCGCTTGTATATATAATTTCATATTGCTTATCATCAAGACCAAGATTTTTAAGAATATCTTTACTATCTTGTAAAATTCGACTCTGACATTTTATTCCTAACTCATGAAGAGAATTGGCATTGCCAACAAGGCTTCTAGATGCTTCGCAAAATGCATTTAAGACATCATTATCTACAGGAGTTGTTGCTGAATAATCTAAATAAATCATTATTATGCCTCCTTTGTTTACTGCAAATATTATACCATATTTGTTGTGAAAAGCAAATATCATTATCATAGCAATTAAAAAAAGGAGCCTTTACTCCTTCTCTAATTTTTGATATCAACTTTTTTTCGTTCTAAATAATAGACAATTAAATATAAAACTCCTGGTATTACCAAAAACCATAAATCAAATTGCCAATCAAAGTTGTTTCTAAAAATGATATTAGTAATATTAAAGGTGAAAATACTAGCAATAATCACAATTCCACCCCAGAATTCTTGGAAGAAGCCCCAAAAGACTCCCCCAATAAAAACAAAAATTAACAATAAAAGTACCACATCAAGAAAAGATAATGTACCAATATCTTCCCAAATTTTTTCACCAATGAAGAAAAGCAAAAGCGTTCCCACATAAACAAAACCAACAATGCGCGCTATCCATCGTGATATTAAAATCCCTTTTAGTCTTTTCATTTTATTTTTTTGAAATTCTATATTAAATCACGCTTTAATTTTAAGTTGCTTATTATTTGTTTTTGCAAATGTTCTGGTACATCTAGCAGTATTCTCTTAAACAAATATGTATTTTTTATGCCCTTAATAAGTAAGTATTTTTCTATTTCATGCAAATGATCTTGTGGTCTCTCCATCAAACAATATAACACATACCAATCCTCTATTGATGAGTAATTAATACGCGTTTCTTCAACATATTCAACATCGCTGATACTTTGTTTGTCAAAAAGGTAATTAAATGCAACGCCTTGGTATTGAATAACAAATTTACATAAAATATCAACATCAATATTACCAACAGTATATTGGAAAAAATATTTCGTGTCGTATTTTCCTTGTGGTTTGCTTGGCTTTAATTTACCAATGGCTTCCATTATTTGCTTCACTCTATCGATATCCCCTTCAACAACCATAATATCTATATCGTGAGGAATTTTATTGAAACCATGCTTTTTCAAAACCCAAGAGCCGCCCAATGCCCAAGTTATATTTGCTCTATTAAATAAACTAGCAATTTTCTTTACTACTTCTTCCATCATAAGCTTCACCTCAATATGGGATTTTAGTATATCATAATTTAAAACTTCGTGCAATAGATAGTGAAAAAAAGAAAATAGTGTGCCTATTTTCTTATTTTATAATAATATCCACCAACAAGTGGTTTTATATCGTCAACTGTTACGACTAAATCTTTCGATATTTCATTGCATAAAGTCATTATGTTTTTCATTTGTTTACGAGCAGCATAAAGAAAAATAATCATTTTCTTACATGTCATTCCTGATGCTTCCATTGTTGTAACTCCAAAATTATGTTCACGTAAATGGTTAGCGAGTTTTATACCTACTTGCTCATCAGCAATGATTTCAACTCTAATACTACCAATCGCTATCTTATCTTCTAGTAACGATCCAAACATCTGACCAAAAGCAAATCCAGCTGCATAAGCAAGAACTTTAAATGGATCGGCTGTGATATTCACTAATACGGTTGATACAACTAATAGCCATATTACAATTTCAAAAAAGGCAATAACCGTTGCCAATTTTCTTTCTCCTTTTGTTATTAAAACCATTCTAAAGACACCAATGGTCACTTCAACAATTTTCGCTGCGAAAATTATTATATATAATAAAATGGGATTCATATTCCCCTCCTTACAATTTAT
>JAQUVC010000091.1 GCA_028693535.1 Bacilli bacterium | reverse complement strand
AATAGCCATTGACATGGCTATTTTTTTAGTTCTTTTAACGCAATCGCAAAGACTTCGCTCAAAGTTGGATGAGCATGAATATAACTGTTTGCCTTGGTTATTGATATTTTTTCATTCACAAGTGGTAGCGCTTCATGAATAAGAATACTTGCATCATAACCTATGATATGAACACCAACAATCGTTTCGTTACAAGCAATGATTTTAACAAAGCCCTCTGTTTCATTCATCGATACCGCTTTTCCATTGGCTCGGTAATACGATTTCCCAATAGTAATCTCCAAATTCATTTTCCTTGCTTCTTCTTCTGTAATACCAATTGTCGCTACTTCAGGAAAGGTGAAAACACATGCGGGAATGAAATTGAAATTAATGGTATCTTTTTCTTGCAAAATATAATTTAATACACGATAGCCACTATAGGTTGCCATATGTGCTAACATTGTTTTCCCTGTTACATCCCCAATGGCAAAAATATTGGCAACATTGGTTTGAAAATGATCATTTACTTGAATGCCTTTATTTGAATAATGAATGCCTACACAATCCAAGCCCATATTTGCTACATTTGGTTTTCTACCAACGGCTAGTAATACTTTATCACAAACTTTATGTTCCTCTTTACCTTTTGATGATACTGTGACTATTAATTCATTCTCACCAGCAATTTCATGGACAATGCTATTTGTATAGATTTTAATACCTTGTTGTTTCAAATAGCTTTGCAATCTTTTGGCAATTTCTTGATCAAGCGTTGGTAAGATTTGTTCGCACATTTCAATTACTTCAACATCGCAACCAAAACTGTGAAAGATAGAAGCCATTTCAATACCAATTACTCCCCCACCAATGACCACCAATCGCTTGGGAAGGTCTTTTAATGCCAATAGTTGTTGCGAAGATATGACACGGGGATTATGAAAACCTGGTAAATTTAATGTCATGGAGCTCGATCCTGTTGCAATTACAATATATTTTGCTTGGTATAGTGAATCATTCACTTCAACACTGTTTTTATCTACCAGATGACCATATCCTTGAATCAATTCTACTTTGGCTTTAGTAAGTAAAAACTGAATTCCTTCTTTTAATGATGATACGACTTTTTCTTTTCGCCTAAAGACTTTCTCAAAAGCAAAGGTATATTGAACAGTCATGCCTAATTGCTCACTTTTCGTTAGGTCATTGATTAATTTTGCATTTTGATAATATGTTTTTGTAGGGATACAGCCGTAGTTTAGACAAGTACCACCCACTTCATCCGCTTCAACAAGAGCGACTTTTAACCCCTTTTTACTTGCCTCTAATGCTAATTCATATCCCCCTGGTCCCGCTCCTAAAATAATGATATCATACATATGTTTATTTTAATAAATCCTTATATTTTAGAATTGGTGTTCTTGCTGCTTTGACTTCGTCAAGACGACGAACAAGTGTGTTGTGAGGGGCATTGTGCAATAATTCTGGGCTTTTCAGTGCTTCTTGAGCAATGATTTTCATGGTCTCTATAAAATCGTCTATTGTTTCTTTTGATTCGTTTTCTGTTGGTTCGATCATCATTGATTGATGAAATAGAAGCGGAAAGTATATGGTAGGTGGATGATAGCCATAGTCCAAGAGCCTTTTAGCAACTTCTAATGTTGTTGCTTGTCCATGGATCAAACCATCAAAAACAACCTCATGCTTACATAGTCCAGTAATTGGAAGTTTATATGTATCTTTTAATGATTCTTTCACATAATTAGCATTTAATACTGCCAATTTCGCAACATTGGCAATGTTTTCTTTACCAAGACTTAAGATGTAGCAATATGCTTTCACAACAACTAAAAAGTTACCCCAAAAACCACTAATTGCTCCAATTGAAGCTTTGCTATGAAAGAAATCAAATTTGTTTCCTTTTTTGATAACACGTGGATTTGGTAATAAATCAACCAATTTACCGACAACACCAACGGGTCCACTTCCTGGTCCACCACCACCATGAGGGGTAGAGAATGTTTTATGAAGATTAATATGCATAATATCAAATCCCATATCAGCAGGACGCGCCATACCTAAAATGGCATTTAAATTGGCGCCATCATAATATAGTAGGCTGCCATTGTCATGCATAAGTTTGGCTATTTCACAAATATCGCGTTCAAAAATACCCATTGTGTTTGGATTTGTTAGCATAATACCCGCAATTTCATCATTTAAGACTTGTTTCAATGCTTCTAAATCAACGGTTCCTTTAGCTGTCGATCCAACCTCAACAACGTCGAATCCACAAACACTACTACTAGCTGGATTTGTTCCATGAGCACTATTGGGCACGATTACTTTTGTTCGTTTATCATCACCACGATTCATATGATATTGTTTCATAATCATCAAGCCCGCTAGTTCTCCATGAGCCCCAGCAAAAGGATTAAACGTAAACTCCTGCATTCCCGTTAATTCACTCAACAATCGCGAAGTTTCATAATAGATTTCTAAAGCTCCCTGGACACTTGTGGCATTTTGTAGCGGATGAATTTTTGTAAAGGCTGGATTACTCGCTATTTCTTCATCAATTTTCGGATTATACTTCATTGTACAAGATCCTAGCGGATAGAATCCTTGATCAACGCCATAGTTTTTTTGTGATAGTCTTGTAAAATGTCTGACAACATCAAGTTCTGTAACCTCAGGCATATCAAAAGAGATTGTTCTTGTTAAGGATTCATTGATATCAAAATGACCAACATCATCATTGGGAAGACTATAACCAATACGATCTTTTTTAGAAATTTCATAAATTAATTTATCGTACATGAGGCTTCCTCCATTAAATTAACCAGTTTATCTATTTCTTCTTTTGTTCTGACTTCACTAGCACACAATAAATATTTACCATCTCCTAGATGAAGTCCGCCTAAAAATCCTTTTGCTTCTAAATATTGGTTCAGTTTATTAATATCTATAAGAGACTGAACAACAAACTCCTTAAAAAATGGTTTGTTCGTTATCGCCACAAATTTTTTTGTTGCTAGCAATTTTTGATATAGATAATGAGCATTGCTATACGCTCTCTTAGCAACGTCTATCAAGCCTTTTTTTCCTAAAAGGCTCCCGTAAATAACTGTATTTAATGCCATCAAACTCTGATTAGAGCAAATATTCGATGTAGCTTTTTCACGACGAATGTGTTGCTCTCGTGCTTGAATTGTTAGAACATAGCCTCGTTTACCATCAGCATCTGTTGTCATACCAACAATTCTTCCTGGAAGTTTACGCAATAACTGATTCGTTGTTGCCATATATCCTAAATAGGGCCCACCAAAATTAAGGGGGATTCCTAATGTTTGTGCTTCACCACAAACAATATCACAACCAATTTCTCCAGGAGTTTTCAATACACTTAATGTGCTAGGATCAGCATTCATGATGAATAATGATTTATTGTTATGTACCCATTCTACAATTTTCTGATACTCTTCAATCATACCATAGTAATTCGGATATTGAACAACAAAGGCCGCTACATCATCCTTTAATTTGGCTTGTAAATCATCGATATCAATGGTACAATCATTTTCTTCAACTACGATCACTTCCATATTTCGATATTTTGTATAGGTTCGAATAACATCCAATATACGCGGATTTATTGTCTTTGCAACTAGGATTTTATTTCTACGTGTTTGAGAAGTTGCCATAAAAACAGCTTCTGCTGTTGCTGTTGCTCCATCATAAAGCGATGCATTGGCAACATCCATATTTGTCAATTCACAAATCATGCTTTGAAACTCAAAGATGTATTGCAACGTTCCTTGTGATATTTCTGGTTGATAAGGAGTATAAGATGTTAGGAATTCTTGCCGTGATAACAATGCACCAACAATACTCGGTGTATATACATCATAAGCTCCCGCACCTAAAAAGGAAATAAGCTGCTTATTTGCATGAGCAATAGTCCCAATTTTTTGGCGGAGTTCAATCTCAGACAATCCCTTATCAAGTTTTAAATTCTTTCTATTTAGAATCCCTTGAGGAATGTCTGTGAATAAATCTGCCATGGTCTCAACACCGATTACCTGAAGCATTTCCTTAATATCTGGTTCATTATGAGGAAAATACTTATACATTGACATTATTTGGCAACCTCAGCATAACCTACTGCATCCAAAAGATTCATTAGCTCTTCTTCATTAGTAATTTCAACTTTAATTAAATAATGATCATATGGATTTTCATTTAATAATTCAGGGCTATCGATGACTTCCTGATTAACCTCGAGAATGGTGCCACTGATTGGTGATAAAATATCAGAAGCCGCTTTCACACTTTCAACCGCACCAAAGGCAACGAATTGCTCTACTTGATCTCCTTCATTACCAGCTTCAACATAAACAATTGATCCTAAACTATGTTGTGCAAAATCTGTTATCCC
>JAQUVC010000090.1 GCA_028693535.1 Bacilli bacterium | reverse complement strand
CCTCAAGGAATTATAGAATTAGAAAATAGCGTCTTTCATGATTGCGATAATTTAGTGACTGTTAGTTTTCCCCAAAGTTTAACAACAATAGGAGAGGAAGCATTTAGAAATTGTGCAAAGATTAAGATGATTTCGCTTCCCAATAGTGTTACTACTATTGGCCAAGGGGCATTTAATGAATGTAGTGGATTAACGAGCATCACTCTTTCTACAAATCTACAAGCGATTGATGCTTGGACATTTGCTTATTGCTCAAGTCTAACGACTATTGACCTTCCTTTAGGAATTACTGAAATTGGAATTTATGCATTTACTGAAGCGACAAGTATTACTAGTATCCTAATTCCAACAACAGTTACGAAAATTAATTTTGGAGCATTTGAATATTGCAGTGCTTTAAAAACGCTTTTTATTCCTGCTAGTGTTATAGCGATTACAGATTCTATCGTCTCTGGATGTAATGATTTAACCATATATTGTCAAGTAGTCTCAAGACCTTTGGGATGGAGTGATAAATTTAATCAATTAAACGCAAGCGGTAGTAACGCTCCTATCATATGGGGATACAATAATAAATAATATTCATTTGTAATAAAAATTTATAAGCGAGTAAAAAAGTTCTAAGAGCAATCGTTAGAACTTTTTATATGGTTGATATATTTTCTATAATTTGATAGGAAATACTTTATTCTAAAAAAGCGTTGTCTTTTCAGTTTTTGTATTATATAATTATGCTTGTAGTATTTTTTTAAAAAGCGAACAAGTTCAGATTTTGTTTTTGGAATGCTTACTTGATTATTAGGGGATAATAATATAAAAGTAAAGAGGAAAATTAATGAATCTTAAAAAAGTTATTCTGATTATCGATAAAGATTATCAAAAATTACTCTTTTTAAAAGAGTTTTTTGGAGACGAATTTGACATTTTGTTTGCAAATAACGAAAATTTAATAAAAGATTTAATCAGTAATAGAAACGAAGATTTAGCCATCATCTTAGTGAGTGATGTGTTTATTGGTGGAAACAAAACAAATAAAGTTTTGTTAGATATGATAAAAAAAGCAGGTATTCCTTTACTCGGAATCATTCACGAAAAAGGTAGTGATGAGGAAAAAGAATTGCTTAAGTTTGGAATCACTGATTATTTATATCAATCAGTATTATTTGAAAATGCTTCTAATAAAGTTATGGAGATTATGAGAGAAAAGAAAGCACAAAATCAGTTGCAAACAATTATGGACAATGTAACTGGAGGAGTGTTGTTGCTTGAAGTAGGGAAAACACTTCGATGTTTATATGTAAACAAAGGTTTCTTCAATTTTAGTGGTTATAGCGAAGAAAAGTATCGCCAAAATACACAGGCAGATGTCGCAAAATATATTTTTTTTGATGACGAAGTATTTGTTAAAGAACAATTACTGCAAGCAGTGAAAAATAATACACCTTTTTCTTTTGATTTCCGCACAATCATTAAAGAAAATGAAATTAAATGGTTTTATGCACAAGGAACACCAATAAAAAATGATGAAACTACCAATCCAGTGGTGTTGGTTCTATTAACTGATATTACTAAACTAAAAAATGCAGAAGTTGAATTGGCAAGGACATCTTCGCAATTATCAATGATCATTGAAAATCTAAACTGTGGTATTGCTATTTTTGCATTAAATGAAGGGTTAGAACTCATTTATGGCAATGGTACTTTATCAAAGTCAATGGGGTTAAGAAAAGAAGAAATTCACAATATGCCAAATGAAACGCTGTTAACATACGTTCACAGTGAAGATTGTGAAAAATTCAAAAAATGCTTAAAAGAGGCTAGTTTAGAAAGAGCAGACACGAAAGTAGATATTAGATTTGTTAAGGGTAATGCTGGTATTAATTGGGTTCGTTTGAATGCAGAAAAAATTAGCGAACAAAATAATAAAGTCTTGGTGTATGGTATTTTTTTGGATATTAATAACGAAAAAGCACAAGAAGAACATACACAAAAAACAACGGACGAATTGAAATACCGTGCTAATTATGATTTGTTAACGGGTATTTTCAACAAAACGGCTTTTTGCAATGCAACATACGAGATGCTGAAAGCTTACCCGCAAAAAAAATATATCCTCGTTTTATGGAACATTGAACAATTTAAAATCGTTAATGATTTATTAGGCATTAAAACGGGAGATACAATTTTAAGAATCATTGCAAACCGCTTAGCTAGCACGTTATCTGGTCAGGGAACTTATGCAAGAGCAGAAGCGGATCATTTTGTAACGTGCTTTCCCAATGATTTATTCGATGTGGAAAAGATTTTAAAAGATATCCTAGATAGTATAGGACAATTACAACTAAATAATCAAATTAGAATCATTGCTGGTATATATGAAATCGATGATATAAATATTGCTGTGGAACAGATGTGTGATCGAGCAGGATTAGCAATGCAAACGATAAAGAGTAATTTCGGAAGAGATTTTGCTTATTATGATGACAAATTACGATTAAGCCTTGTAGAGGAACGGGAAATAATCAGTGAAATGATGATGGCTATAGAAAATCATGAATTCACGATATATCTACAACCAATCTATAGTCTTCTGAAAAACGAAGTTATTGGTGCTGAAGCATTGGCAAGATGGATTCATCCACAAAAAGGCGTGATTAGCCCTGCAGTATTTATTCCTGTTTTTGAGCGAAATGGGTTTATCTCCAAACTAGATTTTTATATTTGGGAAGAAGCTTGTCGTTATCTTTCTAAAAGAAAAAGTGATTATTTACCGTTAATTCCATTATCTGTTAATGTTTCTCGTTTGAGTTTATATAACTCCTTTTTATGTGAAGAGGTTGTTGAATTGGTTGATAGTTATGGAATAGATCATAATTTATTGCGTTTTGAAATTACAGAAACTGCATATAATGATAATCCTGTACAATTATTGGCGACAATTAGTAAGATGAAAAAACAAGGTTTCAAAATTATGATGGATGATTTTGGTAGTGGATATTCATCTTTAAACGCATTGAAAGAAATACCGATTGATATTATTAAAATGGATATGAAGTTTTTAGAAGGTGTTAAAGAATCTAATCGTGCTGATAGTATTCTAATTTCTGTCGTGAGAATGGCAAAATGGTTGGATAATCCTATTATTGCTGAAGGTGTAGAAAAAAACGCACAATTACATTTTTTGAAGAGCATTGGTTGTGATAGAGTTCAAGGATATTTGATTTCTCCACCATTACCAGTCGATCAATTTGACAAGTTTATTAAAACAAATCCTAAAGTACAAACGAATGAAGCACCAATTCAATTGGTTGCTGATCAGTTTGATTTAGGTGCGCTTTTTAGTGGTAACCCTATCCTAACATACTTCTTGGATAATATTGCTAGTGGTGTTGGAGCTTATGAGTTTCACAAAGAAAACTTAGTTGCTCTTCGAGTAAACAATGCTTATTATGATATAATGGGTTATACGAAAGAGACGTTTTTACAAGATTCAACCTCAATTTTACAGCGAATATACGATGAAGACAGAAAAAAATTTGTTGACACGTGTAAGAATGTAATCAAAAACAAACGACCAGAAAAATTACTGTTTAGAAGATATCGTGCTGACAAGGTCGTTATTTGGTTGGACTCTAATATTAATTTTCTTGGAGGGACAAAGGAAAAACCATTAATATCGATTGCTATTAGTGATGTTACTAGTAGTGTTCAAGATAGAAAACTTCTAAGTTATCAAGAAGAAACGATTATGAGATCCTATCGTTTCTTAGCAAAATTATATGATACAATTCCTTGTGGAATTATTCAATTTTCTCTATCAACTACAACAAAGGCAATCGCTGCTAACCAATCAGCATGCAAAATGCTTGGATATATAAACGAGAAAGACTTTGTTGAGACTATCGAAAATGATTTGACTAAACTTGTCATTGAAGAAGAAACTAAATTTATAAATAAACAGACGATTAAGGAATTGAGTGAGGGAAAGCAAATCTACTTTGATGCGAGGTTTAAAAGGAAAAATGGTAGCATTGGATGGTATCGCATTACTATCTATCAATCGACCAATGTTGAAGGGATAGAGGTTATACAAGGTGTATTTGTTGATTTTAGTGAAGAAAAAAACAGATTAATGAATACCAAAGAAAACATTTCCATTTTGAATCGCTCACTCGACTTCTTAAAGGTTGGTGTGGTTTGTTGGGAACAAGATAAAAAGATTAAAATTGTTCTTTTAAATAAAAAAATGAGTGAGATGTTTGGCTATTCGCATCAAGAATATTGTAAAATGTTCTCCTCAGGGAAAATAGATGGTAATACAAAGGTAAGCGACTTGGATTTTAACCATCAAGAATTAATAAAATTACAAAGTAGTGAAGAAAAAATTGTTGAACTAACAAAAAAGGATAATAGCAAAATTATTGTTAAGATTAACTTATCTGCTGATACTAGTGGTGAACAAATCATTTATCAAGCAACAGTTATAGATAT
>JAQUVC010000010.1:4167-21774 GCA_028693535.1 Bacilli bacterium | reverse complement strand
ATCTAAGTAAAGATCAATATAGTTTTGATGTTTCATCACTCTTGGAAGTACAATGTTAACATCTTGATTGTTGTTATTCATGATGAAGAAGATATCATCTTTTTGGTAGATTAGGATATTATCTCTAGTATATAACCATTTGATATCAATATGACTAAAACTGCAAAATGATTTTCTTAATGTGATTAGACGTTTGAAAAAAGCAAAGAGATCTTTGTCTTGGCGTTGTTCATCCCAAATCATACAACGACGATTATCAGGGTCTTTTCCTCCATCTAGGCCAACTTCATCACCATAGAAGATAGCAGGAGATCCACAGAAGCTAAAGATAAATAAATAGGCTAATTTTACAATATCCTTATTTTGATTGGCTCGATGCAGAATTCTCATTGTATCATGGGAATCGATTAAATTAAACATGTTAACAGCAACATTGCGCGGATATCTAACTAGAAGTTCATTGATTTTATAACTAAATTCTTGGGCATCAATCCGATTTACATCTTGAAAGGTAAAGAATTGCCAAATAGGATAAGTTAGTTCATAATTCATTACAGCATTGAATTGATCAGGACCCAACCAAGGAGTAGAATCTTCCCAATTTTCTCCAAGAATATAGATATCAGGTTTGATTTTAGTGACAACTTGTTTGAATTTACGCCAAAAGGCATGACTAACTTCATTGGATACATCAAGTCGCCAACCATCAATATCAAAGTTTTTCACCCAAAAATTGGCTACCTTAAGTAGATATTTTTCCATGATGGGGTGGGATGTATTTAATTTAGGCATAAAAGGAGTAAAGGCAAATGTGCGATAGTTAGGATAAATTCTACCTTCAACTTTTGGAGCATTGTTTTCCAATGGAAAGTTAATAATTTCATCGCTTTCAATATAAAAACAATCATAATACTTTGACTTTTTTCCTTTGCGAACAACATCTTGGAAATAAGGGTGAAACCAACCACAGTGATTAAATACGGCATCTAGCATTACTTTAATTCCTGCTTCATGGCAGGCTTTTACCATTTGTTTGAATTCTTGGTTGGTTCCAAAGGATGGATCAATCTTAAAATAGTCAATGGTATCATATTTATGAGCAGAAGTGGCATAAAAGATAGGTGTAAAGTAAATTCCATTAATACCAAGATTTTGCATGTATGGAATTGCTTCGATGATGCCAGAAATATTACCACCAAAAAACATTTTATTATCAATATGATCTTGATACTCGCCCCAAGGTAAGTAGTTCCCTTTGGTGTTTTTTCCTTTTCTAAATCGTTCAGGGAAGATTTGATACCAAATTGTATTCTTAATCCATGGAAGAGGTTTTACAATATCAGTTTCATTCATATAAGGATAACAAAAATATTCAAAGCCATCATAAATGATGTTACGATCTTTTTCTAAATCGATTTTTATTAATTTTTTACTACCATAGAAGTATACTTCATCTCCTTGATATAGGATAAACGCATATTTCGCCCGCTTGAAAGGAGCAACTTCTTCAATAAACCAGTAATCAAAAAGTTCTGTTTTAACTTGCTGTTTCATTTGCTTTCTTTCTTTGGTTTCGATTACCCAATAGTACTGACCGTTTACAGGAACCCAATCATGGGGATCACCAAATAGCATCTCTACTTTATCAATATCATCTTTTCCTGTTTGAAGATAGATATGAAGATGATCTGTATCATATGCGTAAGCCATATTACTATTTGGTGTGTGTTTAATTGCTGCTTTTATCATGTTAATTACCTGCGCTTTCGTATTTTTTAAGCCCTAATCGCCATAAGCTATAAGCAATCACACATAAGAGGATTGTTACAGTGGCAACTGCTAGTGTTAATATCCAAATGCTTTCTCCACGATATAGATAATCAATTGGGTAGTACATCGCTAGTGAGAAAGGGATGATATACACTAAAATCACTTTTACAAAACGGTTGAAAATATTGATTGGATATTTGGTAAAACTAGATAATTCATAAATAGTGGTCATTAATTCAATACTACGCTTTGTCCAAAAAGCAATACTAGCAAAAATCAATTTTATCGCTGTGAACATAAAAATGGCAAAGAAACCACAAATGATGAGTGGTATCACATTGCTTACTGACCAAGTAATATTTTGCATTGGCCCATAAATAATTAGTAGGAATATTCCTAGGATCAATTCACCCAACCCATCATACTGAAAATCATCGGCAATTAATTGAAATAGAGGGTTTAGAGGTTTAATTAGATATTTATCAAGATCACCTTTTCGAATTGCCCATCCTCCCAACCACCAAATGGCATCGGTGAAAACGTGATCGATTGATTTAGGAATCAAACAAAAACCATAAAGAAATGCCATCTTTTCAAAAGTCCAACCATTAAGTGATGGTATAGAAGAGATTGTTAGATAAAGGGTTGAGAATGCTACGATGTTTGTAATCAAGAAGGAAACAATCCCAATGATGGCATCGACCTTATAGCTAAGTTTTGTTTTAATACACATGGCAATATAATGAGGATATAGTTTGAAATATTTTTTCATATTATCCACCCACACTTGTTACATGCTTGATGGTTCCTTTAAAAGTAAGACTAGCAAGCACGCTGAAAACAAGTGCCCATCCAAATTGAATGAGGATTCTTATTATTGTTTCGGTTATTCCATAATTTCCCATCAAAATGAAATTAGGCGTCTGAAGAACAGAAGTAAAGGGAAGAATATTTAAAATGGCTTGTAACTTTTCTGGGAAAAAGGCGATTGGTAAATAGCCACCCGATAAAAACATTAGCAATTCATTTTTAATCATTCCGATTCCAAATAGTGCACCAGTAAAAAAAGCAAGTTGACCAATCATAAAGTTGAATGATGAAATGATTAAAAGCGATGCTAGGCTACTAATGAAGAAGAAGATGATATTATACCACGTTGGGAACATAGCACCAATAGCAAAGTGTAGGACTGTAATGCTAACGATATAAATAGGAATAAATGCAATGATCATAATTCCAAAGAAGTTGCCAATATCCATTGTCATTAAGCGTTTGCGATAATCAATTGGTCTAATTAAGTTATTCGCTATGTAACCATAGCGAATATCTTCTCCAATTTGCCAGAAACTATCACCTGAAAAAACTAGTTGTGATACAATACGAGCACTGACGAGATAAGTAAGCATCATTGGCATTGTAAAGCCATTAATCTCTGTTGTTGGCGAATATTGATAAATTGCAATCCACAAAAAGCATAGGATAATAATTTGAATGAAATCACCAATAATCCATCCAAAAATAGAAAATTTATAAGAAAAGGCTTGAAGAATACCTCCTTTGACAAAAGCAAAGTATTTTTTAAATGGATTTCTCTTCATATATCTTTTTAACAACACTTTCAATATTATTCTCAGTGATTTTAAAATCTTTCACTTTACAGTTTTGGAAAATGTAATTGACAATATCATTGATACTAAGAATTGCAGCATCAAAGGAAATGATTAAGAAATTCTCATCCTTTTCAAAAGATAACTTATGTTCAAAAGCTGCATTAAAAGTTGCTAGATTCATTCGTTCAGATGAAGAAATATAAATATGTCTAATATCACCAAAACGATTTTTGATGTTTTTCAAAGGACCATCGTATAAAATATTGCCTTCATCAATGATGATAATTCGCTTACATAGTTCTGTAATATCATTCATATCATGAGTGGTTACAATTACTGTAGTATTAAATTTTTTATTGATATCTTTGATTGCTGTTAGTATTTTTTCTTTTACCAATACATCAAGGCCGATGGTAGGCTCATCAAGAAATAGTACTTTTGGGTTATGGAGGAGGCTAGCAGCTAAATCGGCTCGCATTCTTTGACCTAATGACAAAGTTCGAGCTGGAGAGTTAAGAAATTTGCCAATATCAAGTACTTCTTTGAAATATTCAAAACGTTCATTCCATTCAGTATCGGGAACTTCATAGATCAACTTCAGCAATCGAAATGTTTCTATAAGTGGTAAATCCCACCACAATTGACTTCGTTGCCCAAAGACTACACCGATGTTTTTTGTAACTTTGTTACGTGTTTTTGAATTGTATGGTTCCATGCCATCAATTAAGATTTGCCCGCTTGTTGGGGTTAGAATTCCACACATCATTTTAATGGTTGTTGATTTACCAGCGCCATTTGAACCAATATAACCAACAATTTCCCCAGTATGAATGGTAAAGGAAATGTTATTTACTGCAACAATAGAATCATATTTGTTTGAGAAGAGGGTTTTGATCATGCCCCCAATTCCTTGTTTTCTAACTGGTTTTTTAAAAATTTTAGTGATGTTTTTTACTTCAATCATGATTATTTCTCCTTGTCTTTACCAAAAAATGAAGCATTTTCATTTAATGTATTTAAAAATAAATCATCTTGTCCATGAATAAATAATTTCTTACCAGTAAGAGCTTGATATTTATTTTGTATTTTATAAAGATAGATATCATGATGAATATGTTCACTGACAATTTTAACCATTAAATTGTTATTGGTTATTGTCCCTATCCAATCATTGTTTTGATTTACGATACTAGCAACCAATACTTCTTTAAAATCAGCAACTACCATCAATCTTGTTGGCTTTTTTGGCCTACCATAGCCATAAGAATAGGTTTCAATGTTTGGATAAGGTAAATCCTGCAAGGAAAAACTAAATACAATGATACGAACATTTTTGGTTGCTAGGATTTGAAACTCTTTAGCAAAGAGTTCTAAATCTAAGTCACAATTTAAATAAATCTCTTTTTCTGCTTTCAGCAATAATTCTTTTGCTTTTTCTAAGTTAGCATCAAAGTTGGCGATGTTGAAAAAGTAATTGGTATTGGCATCTGGTTTGATGCTTTGTAAAGAATCCTGTAGTTCATCAAAATTTTGATTGTAATCTTGACGAAGTTTTCGAATCAATGTTTCGGGATTTTCAGGGTAATAAGCATCTTTTGCCGTTGATAATTTTAATAAAAATCCTTTGGAATACATGAGATCAACAACTGGATAAATGGAAGAACGAGAAAGATTTAACGCTTTCGAAATGTAATAAACGGTTTGACCTGGGTTTTCTAGAAGATACAAATAAATTTGTGATTCTTGACGACTCATAATTTTTTCAAGTTTGTTAATGATAGTAGTATTCACAGCTCACCTCGTTGTCTAAAATATACAACTAATTATAATATTGCAAAAAGATACTGTCAAGGTATTTTACCACTTTTTTTATGTAAACTATTACATGTGTGAAAACGTTTGACAAAAATGGCTATTTTTAATAAAATAGATATGAGATAAGAGGCAGCCTATGAATTTATTTGATCGTCGTTTACGAGCATTTTCCATTGATACATCATTGACCTTTTTTTTAGTATTGTTTGTCATCCCTTTAAATATTGAAGCAAACAGTAAGAAATACATTGTGTTGGCTATCTATTTTGTTGTTGCTTTGGTTCCCTATCTATTTGGAACGGGACAAAGCTTTGGCAAAAGAGTACAAAAACTAAAGGTCATTAAAGATACCAAAGAACTGGTACCAACAACGTTGGTGGTTCCTAACCGCTTTTATTTGGTGTTAAGAGAATTTGTGAAATGCATATTTATCATTCTCAGTTTTGGGCTTTATATTTTAGTTGCGGGTATTGTTTCAACAAACCGTGAGGATGGAAGAACCATCCATGACTTTATCTTTAAAACGCGAGTGGTGGTCCTGACAAGATACGTCACAGATCGAACTGAAATGAGAAGAACTTCATCAGCAGAAAATTCTTTGAAGGGGTATAGTCATAATGATTAGAAAAATAGGAAATTTCATTTTACTCATATTTATTATATATGCGTTTTCTGGTTGTAAGAAGGCACCAGACTTAACAGATATCAATCCTCGCAATGATGTTTATTATCAAATGTTCGTCCGTAGTTTTGCTGATAGTGATGGGGACGGTATTGGTGATTTTAATGGCATTACTGAAAAATTGGATTATTTGGTAGATTTAGGAATTACAGGGATATGGTTGATGCCAATCCATCCTTCTCCAACATACCATGGATATGATGTAACAAATTATTATAATGTGAATCCCGAATATGGGACTTTAGCTGATTTTACAAATCTATGTCAAGAAGCAAAGGAAAAAGGAATCACCATTATGATTGATTTGGTGGTAAACCATACTTCATCCCTTCATGAATGGTTTTTAAGCGCTTTAGCAGGTGATGAAAAGTATAAAGATTACTATGTTTTTACTGACCAAGCGACTACTGGTAAACTAGGCAGTTGGGGGCAAAATATTTGGCATATTGCAGATGGGAAAAAGTATTGTGGTTATTTTTCAAATACCATGCCTGATTTGAATTTTTTTAATGAAGATGTGATTAATGAGATTTATCAAATTGGAAAATATTGGATTGATCATGGTGTTGGTGGGTTTCGTCTAGATGCTGCTCAACATTTCTATGGTACCAATGAGTATTTAGGCTATAGTGTTGACTTTTATGATAATATTTATTTCTTAAAGGATTTTCGTAAAAAAATGCGAGAATATGATCCCAACGTTTATATTACAGGAGAAATCAATTTGTTAACAGAAAGTATTGTCAAGGAATATTTTATTGGTCTTGACTCTCCCCTTGATTTCCCCATTGCAAATAAAGTGGTAGCTGCTGGTGCTAGTAATGGGAACCTAAATTACATCAAGGGCTTAATCAAAATATATAACACGTATTTGGGAGTAGATCAAACGTTTATTAGTGCTCCCTTCTTACGGAATCACGATGAAAACAGATTAGCTACAGAGTATGATGGAAATTTGGATAAGTTAAAACTAGTAGCAGAAATGCTAATGGTGCTGCCAGGTTCCCCAATCATTTATTATGGGGAAGAGATTGGTATGTATGGGTCTAAATCAAATGGCGAGATTTCTAATGGCATTGCTATTTGGGATGAAACGCGAAGATTGCCGTTAAACTTTGGGGATAAATATACTACAACTTGGTTTCAAGATGATACTTTTAGCGATGTTGTTCGTAATCAAGAGGTAAAATCAGTTACAGAACAATTGCTTGTAGAGGATTCTTTACTCAATACTTATCGCGCAATTATCAAGTTAAGAAACGAGAATATTGCTTTAAAATATGGGAATACGATGACTGTGTATGAAAACAATACAAGTCAATTACAGGGTTTTTATCGCGAATATCAATATGAAGACAAGTATCAAAAAGTACTGGTTTTCCACAATCTATCTTTATTGGAGCAAGCATTGCCAGTAGTCAATGGGACCATCATTTATGCCAGTGGGATAAAAGATGTTACGAATATCACAACAATTGCACCAAAGTCAACAATAGTCATTGATATGATTGGTGATGCACATGATTAAAATCTTTGTTAATAGTTTTTCTTTTAAAAAAATATTTCAAAATGGGAATGCTTCTTGGAAAAGCATGATTGCTTATTTCTTGTTGATTGTCTTAATTACTAGTTTTCCTTTAAACCTTCAGATTTTCCAAAATGATGGTTGGCAGGGTTTAAACACAGTGACAATGGGAATTAGAGAAGTAGCTCCAATATGGTTTCCCAATGAGTTGCCAAATGATGTTTCTCTTTCTAACAATGGTCTTTATAGTCCAGTAGAACAAGCATATTATTTCGAAGCAACATTAGCTGATCATACACAATATCAGCTTGTAATTAATCCCCAAACAATTAATGAGGATACAGGCTTTACAATTGTTTATACAGAAGAAGGCATCGCAACCAAAGATACCAACGGACTTACGATAATGACTCCTTACCAAACGGCGATTGTGCTATGCCGCGATAAAATGTTATATTATGATCATAGCAACAAGCCAATTGTTGGTAACTACGACCATTTAGAAGGAGTGATTAATTTTACAGAATTAAAAAGCATGGAAAAATTCGCTGCACTCACTTTGCTTTTTGATGCCATTGATGGAGGATTCAATCAATATATGGTGTTTTCTAATATTTTAATTAACACGTTAACCCAATTAGCAATGAATTTGATTATGGTTGTCATCATTGCAGCTATTTTCTTGCTAATTCGAATCAAATATAAGAAAGTTACAAATTACCATCAAAATGTGGGGATTCTCATATCAGCAATGACAATTCCCTCAATTATAAGTTTTATCATTGCTATGATTGGAGTGATTGAGATGAATTCCTTTGGAGTGGTATTATTTCAATTATTAACACCATTAATTGCAATTGGTGCAATTTATTTGGGCTCTGGTGAAAAAGATATAAGCATCAAATATACAGCGTAATAAAAAAGTTGATAGAAAGAAAATGAAAATGAAAAAATGGATTGAGTATCAACTGAAAAATAAACAATTATCAATGCCCATTCTAACATTTCCTTGCACTCAACTCATCGGTTGTACTGTTGATCAATTGGTTCATGATAGTAGGTTGCAAGCGCAAGGAATGGTAGCAATTGCAAAAAAATACCCTATGAGTGCTGCCCTAACAATGATGGATTTATCAGTAGAAGCAGAAGCGTTTGGAGCAGAAGTAAGATTTTCTCCCATTGAAGTACCAACTGTTGTTGGTTTACTATTACCAGATATCGAGGCAGCAAAAAAACTTTTGGTTCCAGTTGTGGGAGAAAAGCGAACCAAAATATACCTAGATACAGTGGAAAAAGTAAAGATGGAGATTGCAGATCGTCTTATTTTTGCTGGCGTTACAGGTCCTTTTACCATGGCAGGTAGATTAATGGATATGACAGAGATTATGATTAATTGTTATATTGATCCTGAGTTTGTTCATGTAACGCTAGAAAAGACAACAGAATTTTTAATCAATTATATTTTAGAATTCAAAAAGCGAGGAGCTGGTGGAATTGTGATGGCAGAACCAGCTGCAGGCTTGCTTTCGCCAGAGTTATGTTTAGAGTTTTCTTCAACATATATCAAAAGAATCAAAGATGCTGTTGATGATGAGGACTTTATTTTTATATATCATAATTGTGGTAATGTAAAACCATTGTTAAATAGTATTTTTTCCATTGGTGCAGATGCTTACCACTTTGGGAATGCAACTAATATGATCGATGTTTTAGCTGTAGCGCCTAACGATGCCATTATCATGGGAAATATTCACCCCGTTCATGAATTTAACTATGGAACTCCAGCTAGCATTAAAAAAGCAACTCTTGACTTGTTAGAGAAGTGCGGAAAGTTTCATCAATTTGTGATTTCATCGGGATGCGATATTCCTGCGCAAAGCAAACTAGAAAATATTGATGCTTACTTTATGGCAATTAATCAATATTATCGACTATAAAAGAACATAAAAAATCCATCAGTTCACAACTGATGGATTTTTATTTATTCGTTTATTGTAAAGAAATTTCTACGGCGGAAGAATGCCAAAGCAAATAGAGCAAAGGACATAGATACATAGTTGATGATGCTTCCTGAAGCACAACTTGAGCACCCTGATGCAATTACTCTTTCTCCTTGATATAACACCACAGTTTCTGAAGCAAATAGATTAATCGTAGCACCATCCTCATATGTTTTGAATGTAGTAGTAGAAATTTTAGAGGAATTCACTACTAAATTCCATGTGCCTGCAGGAAGGTTTAATGTAACCAATTGCTTATTGCAATTATTGTGAATAATTAAGATAGTTCCCCACGTATCGTTATTGGCATAATTAGAAATGGTATAAGCTAATACGCCTTCCACATCTTCATAAAGAAAGTCAACATTATGGATGATTTCTTCAGCAGTTGTCATTCGAAAAGCGGGGTGAGCTCTTCGTAAAGCAATCAATCCTTTATAGTGTTCAAAACATGCTAAATTTTCTTCTTTTGCTTTTAAGTCCCAGCGTAATTGATTGGTTGAATCAGGAGATTCATAGGAATTTTCATCATAACCTCCACCAACTTTTGGTTTTGATCGCATAAATTCAACACCAGCATGTAAGAAGACAACGCCTTGAGAAGTAAGGACAATCGCATTTGCTTGTTTTTGCATATCATCACGTAAATCTCTTTGTTTTGTAGTGGTTGATAGGATAATCTTATCATATAGAGTGTTATTATCATGAGCACTCACATAATTGATTGTTTTTGTTGGTGCTGTGTGCCAAAACATTGTGTAAGACAATCCTTTGCTTGTCACATCAGGATGTTCAACTCCACCAACAACACCATATTTCACTTTATTGATTACCTCACTTTTTATATTTCCTTGAATGAAACCTTTGTCAGTACCAGCAAAGACAGAACCTTTGATACCATCACGAATTTCATCATTAAATGCACCAACACTAGGCATATCGACTAAGTTTATTTTATCGGCAGCAATGGTTTCATCTATTGGTGTAGTTCCACCATTCCACGGTTCACCATAAATTAAAATATTCTCATCGATTTCATGAAGCTTTTGTACTATCAAATTCATGGTTGTAACATCGTGAAGAGCCATTAAGTCAAATCGGAAGCCGGATAGATTGTATTCAGTTGCCCAAAATACAACAGAGTCAACCATAAATTTTCGCATCATATATCGTTCTGATGCGGTTTCATTGCCTGTTCCACTACCATTACTAAAAGATCCATCCTCATTCATTCGAAAATAATAGCCAGGCAGAATCAAATTGAAATTGGAATCTGCGCTTTTTCCAGTATGGTTATACACAACATCCATGATCACACCTATATTATTATTGTTGAAAGCTGTTGTTGTTTGTTTTAATTCAACAACACGTTTGATTCCATCAAATGGATCCGTAGAATACGATCCTTCAGGAACATTGAAGTTAATTGGCATATATCCCCAGTTGAAACTATTTTTTGGATCTGCTTCATCAATGACACCAAAGTCAAAGATAGGAAGTAGTTGTACATGGGTGACACCAAGTTCTTTGATATGGTCAAAACCTGTTGTGACTCCTTCATAAGTGGTATCTTCAACAGTTAATCCTAAAAATTTACCGCGATATTCTTCTGGTCCTGTCCAACTGTCATGGCTTGATAAGTCACGTACATGAAGTTCATAAATGATGGCATCAGTTGGAGATGATATATTGTTCGCTCGTTTGTCGTAGGTAAAGCCTTCTGGATTAATTTTTTCAAAATCAATGATGAGTCCTCGTAATCCGTTTACTCCTGCACTTTTTGCATAAGGATCGATTACTTCATTGGTTGTTAAGCCATTTGTAACAGAGTAAGTATAGTATTTACCATGTAAGTTACTAGGAAGACTAATTTGCCATGTACCTTTAATGCTTTTCACCATATTGATACTTTGTTCTGGCTTATCTGTTCCGCCATTTACTTCTGGGGTGCCTGTAGAATATAAGTTTAAAACAACTTTTGTTGAGATGGGTGCCCAAAGACGAAACAATGTTGAATTCTTTTTTACAACAACTCCTAAATCATCACCATCATAACCATAGGCTTCTTCAAAAGCAGAAGAATCATAGATTCCATCATAGGTAATGGAGTATGTTTTTAGCCCATCTGGTAGTTTTGCTTTTAGAATATAAGATTTGTTGAAGTCTAGGCTACCATTGATTGTTAGTTCCCCATTGATTCCTGTGATCGTGGTGGTATAATCTTTTGGTTCAATGCCATCTATTTCCAAATGAATTGCATCTGGAACAACAATTGTTGTTAAGGCAAAAGCAATGGTCGTTTCATCCTTGAAATAAGCATATCGAATCTTATCCGTTTTATCAGGCCCATTAGGGTCATCTAAACTTATTCCGATTCGTTCATCTGCTTCTACCAAATATATATGCATGATCCCATCCTCACTACTTTCTTTTATATTTATAAAACGATCCGTACTAACATCTTTTAACCAGGAGTCACCTTTACGAACGATAATACCAATTGTTGTGCTATCTTTTAACGCATCAGCAGTTAAATCAATAGTGGCAACAGCACCGAAATCATCGAGAATAATTTTCTCGTTTTCATCAATATCAAATTTGTATGCTGTTCCAGCTTTGTTCGTTGGAGTTTTCTGCCAAATCCAAAAGTCCCAGCCATCAGTATAATCGGCATTATAGCGAAAGTAATGAACTTTTAAAGTCACTACTGGAGTATCCGCTTTCAAAATAGCTGGTGTTAAGAATAGGAAAAAAGCACTAATAATTAGCAATATTTTTTTCATAAAGGCCTCCTTATTTATAATTTATATAAAATACATATAAATATATCATACAACAACTATTTTTTATAATCAAGCGTTTTCAACATGTAATGGTTTACACAGTAAAAACGCTTGCAAGAAGTAAAATACCTTGTTATAATAAATAAAAGACAATAAGTTCTTTCATATCTAGACATTTTATCAAGGAGGAGAAAATGAGAAGAAAAATTGGTTTATTGCTTTTGGCTTTTTTAGGGTTATTTACGATAACACTTTTATCAAGCCAAAAAGTTAAGGCTGCTGAACCACTAGGGAAAATAGTTTTTCATTATCAATTGTGGGACGGCGATTACTCTAGTGCTGGTTTATGGTGCTGGGGTACTGGTGATGGAGGTGCTAGTGCACCTGTAACTTCAGATGTCACAGATTCATTTGGCGCAGTTTATGAACTTGCTATTGGTACAGGAGCTGAAGACGTAGGAATTATAGCGTTAAGAAAAGATATTACTTTAGATAGTCGTTGGAACTATCGTGAAACTCCAGATGGTGAAAACTTTACAGTTGATGTTACACCAATCACAAGCGGAGAAGTAACGGAAATGCATATCTACTATTTTCAAGGTGGATATCAAACATATTTTGTTACTGACAATACAAAGGTGAATATTCTTCTAGCTTATTATGATCCTACTGGTGGATATGAGGCAAACTTAGGTCTTCATAGTTGGGGCGAGTGGACTAATTTTACGAACCCTGCATGGGCAAGTCCAGCCAAAGTATTTAAAGATGGTTTTAAATCACCTGGTGATGTGAAAGGTAAAGTTGCATTATTACAAATTGATGAAAAAGATGCTGCTGGCGGCGGTTTCTTAATTTATGCAGGTGATGATACATCTAAGAAGACGCCTGATCAAGATACACATAAATATGTAACGGATATTGCTGATTTGAAAAATGGCGATGTTACAGTTTTATACGTAACTGGTGGTGAAGGGTTGTATGGTGAAAATGCTACTAGCGAATTTGCAGCAAAAGCATTTACATTTGATTTTATTGGTTTCAATGCTGCTGAATTAGCAGGAACATATGCTGTTGATCCAAGAACAATCTTTGCAAAGACAACGATTGCCCAAAAAACAAAAGTTGTTACAGGTACAGAAATGGTTACTAAAACTAAGATCGTTCAAGTTCCTGAGTTAGCAGAAGGAAGTACTCCGTTTACTCAAACCGACAAAACATTCCCAGCATTTACAGCGCTTCCTGCACTAGAAGCAGGAATGATTGGCCGTGTAGTGTTCCATTACCAAGCTTGGAATGGTGATTATACGGGTACTGGTGTATGGTCATGGAATCGAGGTACAGTCGTAAATTCTGGTCTACCAAGTATTGGTGTTGATGGTTTTGGTGCTGTAATTGATATTCAAATTGCTGCTGATGCAAGTGATGCGATTGGTTTCATTCCAATGAAAGCAGGCGTTGCTGCCGCAACAAATGAATGGGGTTCTGGATTTGTTAAGAGCTTTGAAGGTGATTTATCAGTAGATGTAACAGCTATTAAAGCAGGAACAACACAAGAAGTTCATGTATACTATTTTGAAGGTGGATCAAAAGGATTTGTAATCGATCCAACTCAAGCAAATATTTTATTAGTTTATTATGATTTAACAGGAACATATGAAGAAAATCTAGGTTTACATGGCTGGGGCAATTGGACAAATCCTGAATTTGTTGATCTTGCTTGGGGTAGTCCAGCACAATTATTTGCAGATGGATTTGTATCACCTCGTTCTATTGGTGGTAAAGTTGCTTTAGTACAAGGAACTAATTTAGGTGAGGCTGGATTCTTAATCTATGCAGGTGGTGATGATTCGAAAAAAACAAGCGATAATGCATCTAATTTTATTACTGATCGCGCAACTTTAGTTGCCGGTGATGTTCGCGTGTTATACGTTGCTCTTGGTGAAGCATACTATGGCGTAGAAAATAAGGCAGAATTTGCTGAAGCCGCTTTTAGTGGTGAAATTGTTTATGTTGACAAAGAAGTTGAATATCAGGAAGAAGTAGACGTAATGGAATTTGTTGAGTTCAAAGAATTCTTCTCATTATTCCAGGGAACTACTGAAATTGAATTAAAACAAGTAGACTTTAATAAGACTTCTGCTTCAACAAATGAATTTGTAATTCAATTAGCAGATGGTATTATTTTAGATAACACGAAAGAATATACTTTAAAATATAATTCTGGTGAAAACGAAGCTGAAATTATCCTTAATTTAGATAGTGAAAAACCAGTGATTACACTAGTTTCTGAAGAACGTATTGTTGTTACTCAAGGCGAAAAATGGGATCAAACTTTATATCCAAATTATCGTGTAACAGATGATCGTGATACTAATTTATCCAATCGTGTTTATGTACCAGAAGGAAAAGGTTACTTAAATACAAATGTTATTGGTGAATATCCAATTACTTTAGAAGTTGAAGATAATTGGGGTAATGTTGGCGAATTAGTATTTACTATTTATGTTGAAGCTCCTGCAACAGGTTGTAACAAGGGTAATAGTACCGCAACATTCGTTGGCATAAGCCTATTAGGCTTGGCATTCTTCTTCATTAGAAGAAGAAGATTTGTTTAGGATAGGAGGTAAAGAACATGAAAAAATGGTTTACATTCTTATTTTTAACAATCGGTGTTTTCGTTCTTGTTGGCTGTGGAGCTAAAGAATTTACAACAGGTGAAATAGTAGAATTTGATAAGACACAAGTAAAAGATACTATTTTAACTGTTTGGATGGATGATACTGATGGTGTATTAATGGATGAAATAATCCCTGCATTTGAAGCTGCTAATCCTGGAATTATTGTTGAATTCCAACATATGGCAACTGTAGATGCTCGTGAAAAGCTAAAAACATTTGGTCAATCAGGTTATGGAGCTGATATCTTCCAATTTCCTCATGACCATATGTCTCAGGCTGTTCTAGATGATTTGGTATATGTATTGCCGGATACCCTAAAGGACAGTTTACAAGATAAGATTCTTGAAGTTGCGATGAACATTGCTTCTTTATGTTATGATGCTGCTACAGGTAGTTTTGAATGTGTAGCTGGTAGTAACAAAAAGTTGTTCGCTGTTCCAATTTCTGTTGAATCAGTAACAATTTTCTACAATAAAGATTTAATTAGTGAATCTGAATTACCAGCAACATTTGAAGAATTGATTGCTACTGCTAAAACACAAACTGAATTCACAAAATATTTTGGTACATCTTCTCATTGGGCTGATGCTTACTTCTTACAAGGAATTCATAGTGCTTTTGGTTGGACACCATTTGGTGAAAACTTAAATGATGCTACGGAAGTAGGATTTAATAATCCTAAATTAATCTCATCATTAGAGTGGATAATTAATGAATTAAAACCAATTACAACAGGAAATGGTAATCATGATTCTGTTACGGCAACAAGTTTATTTGAAGAAGGTAAATTACCATTCCTTCTATCAGGACCATGGCAAATCAATACATTCCGTGATGCTGGTATTAATTATGGAGCAATAACACTACCGACAATTAATGGTAATGAACCAATGACTTTTGCTGGTGCGCAAATGCTAGCTGTTTACAAATACTCACCTAATAAAGAAGCAGCAATTAAATTTGTTGAATATATGGCAAGCGAAGAAGCAGCAGAAATTTTATACCGCACCTCTGGTGATTGCCCTGCTTTACAAGATGATATCATTGCAACAATTCCTGGTCTAAAAGACGACGAAGTGATGCAAGTTATGCTTGAACAGTTAAAAACATCAGTACCAATGCCAACAATCCCTGAAGTAACTTATTACTGGGGACCAAGTGAAACAATGGTTAAAAACATTTGGAATTCACAAGGCGTAATCGCTGATGAAGTTAAAACTGCGGAAAAATCTTATAAGGCAGCAAGAGATTTAGCGTCTTAGTCGAATAAAAGTAAGGCGGCCAAGCGGTCGCCTTATTCTTTAATTATAAGGAGAAAACATGAACGGAAAGCTAAAACATATTTTAAAAGCAATCGCTTCAGGATTGATTTGGGGTTTAGGGCAAGTCTTCAATAGACAATATCTTAAAGCTGCATTTTTCTTCTTATTTTTTGCTTTGTTTATTGGTATAGAATTGGGTAGTAGTAAATTCTTAACTGGATATGATCCATATCAAGAACAACTATCTGGAGAAGACTTTGGTGAAAATCTCGCAAAAAACTTTTATACTACTTATCTTTTTGATAAAGATAAACGTTACGTTGCAGAAATTCCTACGCTTGAGGTTTTTTATGAAGAGCATAAGGCAGATGGATTTACAAATCAAGAATTAATTGATTTTACTGCACAAGATATTCTCGCAGGTAGCAGAACGAAGTATTATGTTTTCAGTGAATATATCAAAGCAACAAATAAAGAAATCGATCGTGACTCTGATCTTTATCCTGAAGAAGATAGTAGTGAGATAGCAACTTTAAAAAGTTTCAATGGATATCGAACTACCTATTTACAAGAAGCAACAGGCAATCAATATATTCAAAAAAATATAGGTACGGGAACAGATGTCATTTATCGATATGTGAACATTAATGATGAATCTGATGTGCTTACAAAGGAAGAAATAATAGGGTTCCCAATCCTAAAAACAGAAAACAAAATTTATTATGATAAATTAACGGCAACTAAATTTTATATTGAAGTAAAGAAAAACGATAGTATTGTTTACTATGAAAATATTGCAAATGATCAAGATAGAATGCTAGTAGCAGATTTCATCTCGGCTAATTATTCAATTTTACCGAAGTATAAAGGGGCAATTTGGTATAGTCCAGCAGAAATGGTTTATGTATATTTTAATCCGGAAATTAGTGGGTATAATACTACCGCATTTTCTAAATATCTAACAAAATATTTTACTGATTTTTATAAAAATGCTGGTGGAAGATTTGATCAGACAGATTATGCACGATTTAAACTTCGAGTTTACTTTTCGATGCATCCAGAAACTAAAGCAGATTTTGAAAACCGCTTTGATAATTTCTATTTCAATCGTGCTGGATTTTTTATGCGCGGATTGTGGTCAGTTGTTACCTTAGGTTCGACGGATTCAGCGGATTATTATCAAATAAGTTTGCTGACGGAAGCACTCGATTCCTCTGGCTTTGGGGGAACAATTATTGAAAATATCATTGTTCGTGGACATCTATCTTCTTATTTGTTAATTAAAGGATTAATTGCAGTATTATTATTGATGTATTTCTTAATCATTTATATTTGGACGATTAGAGATGCTTATAAAACGAGTATCGAATATGAACAAACCCATATGAAAGTAAAAGATACTGTGTATTTTAAGAAAATGTATGAGAGTAGTTTTGAGTATATTTTATTACTCCCAGCCATTTTCACAATTACCTTCATATC
>JAQUVC010000010.1:0-4067 GCA_028693535.1 Bacilli bacterium | reverse complement strand
GGTAACTTCAATAATTTCGGTATGATATACTTCGTTACCCAAGGAGGTGCTGGAGCCGGAGATATTGCGAATGCTTATGCTGGGGATACGGATATTCTAATTTCTTGGATGTATTCGTTAACCGTAAAATATAAGAATTACAATATGGCTTCAGTATTTGCAATTTTAATTTTCTTCATCATAGGTTCTCTAGCAGCATGGAATTATTCACAAACAAAGGCATTTAAGGAGGATTAGATATGATACTTAATATGTTAATAATCTATTTTATTCTAGTTCTATATTTTACTGCTGATGCTGTTGCTGCCGAGATTTATGAGAGAAAAGGCTATACAAGATTGAAAGGAGCGTTATGGGGATTAATCCCCATTTACGGTCTGATTCATGTTTTTCGTGCTCGGGATATTAAATTATATCAAAAAACAGCCCTAACGAAGTTCTACAAGCCAAAAGAAATTTTGATGAAATTATTAACATTTGCTGAATTGGTTTTAGTCGCTGTGATTGTTATTATTCCCGTAATTTACATGGTTGGCTCTTCATTTGCTGCCCAAACAGGATTACCAACAACGTTCTGGCCAGATACATTAACATTAAATAACTATACCAAGTTATTTACAGAGACGAAGTTCCCAGTTTGGTTTACAAACACATTGATTATTGCAGTTTTAAATACCATTATCGGTGTAATTTTTATTACGGGAGCAGCGTATGTATTTTCTAGATTTAAATTTAAAGGTAAAAAAGTAGGTTTAATTACGATATTAGTATTACAGGTATTCCCAGGATTTATGGGATTAATAGCCATGTTTACTTTATTTGAAGTGTTTGGATTGTTAGGAAAACCAACCGCCTTAACAATTTTGTATGTTGGTGGTGCCGTACCATTTAACCTATGGTTAATCAAAGGATACTTACAACAAATTCCAAAAGACTTAGATGAATCAGCAATGCTAGATGGAGCGAATAAAATGCAAATTTTCTTCAAGATTATTATGCCACTTTCTGTTCCAATTCTATCATTTGTTGCTGTCAGTATGTTTATGTCACCATGGATGGATTATATGCTACCGAAATTTTTACTGGATGTAAATGTGAGTGGAGGAGCGGAAAATATCAAGGAGCAATGGACATTGGCAGTGGGTTTATTTGAAATGATTGCTGGTGCTGATAAGCAAAGTTATACGACGTTTGCTGCTGGATCGATGATTATTGCTGCACCAATTACAATTCTTTATATGATCTTCCAACGATTCTTAATTCAAGGAATTACAGCGGGAGCAACAAAAGGATAAAAATGACATATTAATAGGCATGATTCTTATCATGCCTATTAATTTTAATACGATGAAATGGTGAATTTATGGGAAAATGGTGGAAAAAAGCATTTGGCTATCAAATTTATATTCGCAGTTTTAAGGATTCCAACAATGATGGAATTGGTGACATTCGTGGTATCATTGAAAAACTAGATTATTTATCCTATTTGGGAATTAATTTAATTTGGATTTGTCCTTTTTTTAAGTCACCAATGGATGATAATGGTTATGATGTCAGTGATTTTTACAATGTTAGTAGCGATTATGGTACGATGAACGATATTCAAGAATTGATTGTAAAAGCCCACCAAAAGAAAATTAAAATCATCATCGATTTAATTTTAAATCAAACTTCAGATGAACACCTTTGGTTTCAAGAAAGTAGAAAATCAAAGGACAATCCTTATCGTGATTATTATATTTGGGCACCACCTCGCTATATTAATGGCCAAAGAGTAGAGCCAACGAACTGGGCTTCCTTTTTTGGAGGTAGTTGTTGGGAATACGATCAACAGACAAATGAATATTACATGAAGATATTTTCGCGTAAAATGCCAGATTTAAATTGGAAAAATCCAAGGGTTCGCGATGAAATTGTGAAAATGACAGACTATTGGCTTAGTATGGGAATTGATGGCTTTCGTCTTGATGCGGTTGCGCATTTAGGCAAATCTGATTTGATGGATTCTACTTACCAAACACAAGAAAGGTATAAACCAGAATGGGAAAAATACTCTAACTTACCTATTGTTCATGACTATTTGCAAGAATTAAATCAAAAGGTGTTTTCTAAATATGATATAGTTACAATTGGCGAAGTTGGAGGGCGTGCTTTGGTAGAGGATGCCTTGCGTTATGTTAGCCCTAAGCGAAGAGAATTAAATATGGTGTTTAACTTTGATCACAATTGGTGCAACAATGGTTGGAATCGTAAAAAGGGTGAGAAGTTAAAAATTGATGTTCAGGCAATGAAAGACATATTTGAAAAATGGCAAACAGGACTTCAAGGAAAAGGATGGAATGCGATTTACTGGTTAAATCATGATCAACCGCGAGTAGCAAGTCATTATGGGGATAGGGATTACTTTCATGAAAGTGCCAAAATGTTAGCGGTTTGCATGTATTTTATGTGGGGAACACCATTTATATACAATGGGGAAGAGATTGGAATGACAAATCCTGAGTTTAAATCAATCGTTGATTTTAAGGATGTTTCCATTCACAATCAATATCGAATCAATGTAATTGAGAATAAACAAGATCCTACTGATTTTATCAATTATGTTTCGTATAGTACAAGAGACAATGCACGAACAATTATGCAATGGTCTAATGATGAATATGCAGGGTTTTCAAATGATAAGCCTTGGAATATGGTGAACGATAATTATCGTATTATCAATGTGAAAGATGAAATTGTAGACAAGGATTCTATTTTAAATTTTTATCGGAAAATAGTTGATATTCGTTTGAATAGTAAGTATAATAATGTAATTGCTTATGGTAAGTACCAACAACTCAAAAAAGAACATCAACAATTGTATTTTTATTTACGCCAATATCGAACTAAAAAAATATTGGTCATATGCAATTTAACCAATGAAAATGTTAAAATAGATGAATTAGAATATAAAATTATAAATATAATCATATCAAATTATGAGCGAAAGGAAATTCCTCAAGAATTTGCTCCATATGAAGCAATTGTTTTGGAAGTCGAATAATAATTATGCGAGGTAGTGGAATTTTATTGCATATTAGCAGTTTACCAGGTCCTTATGGAATTGGAACAATTGGTAAAAATGCTTATCAATTTATTGATTTTCTGGCGAAAGCTGGTCAAAAATATTGGCAAGTATTGCCATTAGGACCAACATCTTATGGTGATTCACCCTATCAAACCTTCTCAGCGTTCGCTGGCAATCCCTATTTCATCGATTTAGATACGCTAGTGAATGAGGGATTACTAGAACAGCAAGATTTACAATCACTGGTAAAAGTTGATGATTCTCATCGTGTAAATTTTGAGAAGATTTATAAGACGCGCTTTTATGTTTTGGAAAAAGCATACAATCAATTTATGAAGCAAAGTGAGCGAAAAGAGTTTAGAACGTTTATAGAAGCCAATCGATATTGGTTAGAAGACTACTCCTTGTTTATGGCTATCAAATCAATGAATGTTGAGGGAAACTGGTTTGGTTGGAGTGAATTGTATCGTGTAAGAGATCAAGACATGATTGATTATTTTAAAAAGGAATATCAAGAAAAGATTGAATTTTGGTGTTTTGTCCAATATAAGTTCTTTGAACAATGGCTGAAATTAAAAAAATATGCCAATGGCCTTGGCATTAAGATTATTGGAGATATGCCAATTTATGTGGCTTATGATTCTAGTGATGTATGGGCGAATCCCAAATATTGGCAACTTGACCAAAACCTTGTACCAAAGGTTGTAGCCGGAGTACCACCAGATTATTTTGCTCGTACGGGACAATTGTGGGGCAATCCTATTTATGATTATACATTAATGGAAAAAGATGGTTACTCATGGTGGGTTAAACGGATTGAAGAATCATTTAAGATATATGATGTCGTTCGTATTGACCATTTCCGCGGGTTTGAATCCTATTATGCAATTAAATACACGGATAAAACAGCAGAATTTGGTAAATGGATGAAAGGTCCAGGGAACTCTTTGTTTCAAAAAATTAAAGAAGAACTTGGCGATTTAGAGATTATCGCGGAAGA
>JAQUVC010000089.1 GCA_028693535.1 Bacilli bacterium | reverse complement strand
TTTCTATCTAATAATTCTCTTTTACTGATTGGTAAAAACATATATGTCCCCCACTAGTATCAATATTATAACAAATTTTTATTAGTTTTTAAATATAAATCTTTTTAATTGTTTGCATTTGTTTTTATTTATGCTAAAATGAGAGGGGTGAAATTATGCGAATTGATAATAAATTAGCGATTTTTATATATCGCTTTGTCTTGTTTTCGTTGGGAGTTGTGGGAATATTGTTAAGTGTTTGGAACCCAGAAGGAGCTTTCGCTCCCCAAATGTTTCTTTATTATACAATTCAAACCAATATTTTTTGTGTCCTAATTTTATTATATATGATAGGAAAGGAATTCATCTTTAAAAAAGAGTTTTCACCAGGGATATATAAACTTAAATCACTCGCGATGATTGCTATTACTATTACTTGCCTCGTTTATGCTTTTGTTTTACTCCCTGCATTTTTAGAATTAGAAACTCCTGGTTATGATGTTTTAGGTTTTAAAGATCTTATTATTCACTTCATCATTCCGATCGGATTTTTAATCGATTACTTTTTATTTGATCAAAAGGGAACACAAACTTGGTCAACACCTCTATTTTCTTTAGTTTATTTATGTTTATATGGTGCTTTCATATTCACCTATGCAAAGCTGGGAAGTCCATATTCTTCTGGCGCAAATTATCCTTATGAATTCATCAACATAGATACCCAAGGATTAAACCAAGTGTTACAAAATATAATTGTTTTAATTTTTGTTACTCTTGTGATTGGGTTTGTTTATTATGGTCTCGACAAACTTTTAGGCTTAGGTAATCGACAAAAGGTTGAAGTGATTGATATTAGTTTTTTTAGAAATCGACAAAGATAATTTGTTAAGCATTTGACTTTATATTAAACTTATGTTAAGATACATACAATTATATAGGCTATGATGAAAAAAGTAACCAACAATTTTATTTCAGTGAGGTGGGGATAGTGAAAACCCATTATAAAACTTGGTAAAAGAACATTCTGAGCCGCTGGAAGAAATGAAGTAGACCCAGCCGTTGCTATCGTTACTAGTATATGAGTGTCATATGTTTTTATGAAACTAAGGTGGTACCGCTGCAAACAACAGTCCTTGGAAATATTTCAAGGGCTTTTTTTATATAGTTAAGGAGGAAAATATGAAAATTAGTGTTAGCAAATTAACAAAACAAATGATGGATTATGAAAAAAAAGAAGTTGTCATTCAAGGTTGGATTAGAACAAATCGAAATCAAAAGGAGTTTGGGTTTATCAATTTGAATGATGGTTCTACCGTCAATAACGTTCAAATTGTATACGACAAGAATATCATCAATTTTGATGAAATTTCCAAATATAGGGTAGGCTGTGCTTTAACTGTTCGCGGAATTGTCGTTTTAACTCCTAACGCTAAACAAGCATACGAACTTCATGCAAAAGAAATCCTTTTAGAAGGTGATTGTCCTGAGAATTATCCAATTCAACCAAAACGCCACACGCGAGAATTTTTACGCGAACAAGCTTATCTTCGCCCCAGAACATCCCTTTTTAATGCTGTTTTTAAAGTGCGTAGTCTTTTAGCTTATGCCATTCACGAATTCTTCCGAAAAGAGGAATTTGTTTATGTTCATACTCCTATTATAACTGCTAGCGATTGTGAAGGCGCTGGACAAATGTTTCAAGTAACGACTCTTAATTTAGAAGATCTTCCAAAAAACAGCGGTAAGATTGATTATTCGAAGGATTTCTTTGGAAAAACAGCAAATCTGACTGTTTCAGGTCAATTAGAAGCAGAAACCTTTGCACTCGCATTTAAAAAGGTTTATACCTTTGGCCCTACTTTTAGAGCAGAAAATTCAAATACTCAGCGCCATGCGTCTGAATTTTGGATGATTGAGCCCGAAATTGCTTTTGCTGATTTGATAGATGATATGAATTTGGTGGAAGCAATGCTTAAATATGTCATTACATATATTTTAGAAAACGCCAAAGACGAAATGGAGTTTTTCGAACAATTTGTTTGTCCAGGGAAAATGAAACAATTACAAGACCTAATCGCCTCAAAAATAAGTATCTGTGAATATCGTCAAGCAATTGAAATCATTAAAAACTCCCACAGAAAATTTGATAATCGTCTCGAATATGGCGATGATTTAGCGACAGAACACGAAAAATATCTAACTGATGACCACTTTAAGGGTCCTGTTTTTGTTACAAACTGGCCTAAGGAAATCAAAGCTTTCTATATGCGCCTAAATGATGACCAACAAACTGTTGCTGCTGTTGATTTATTGGTGCCTGGTAGTGGCGAATTGGTTGGTGGTAGCCAAAGAGAAGAGCGTTTGGATGTGTTATTAAGTAGAATGAAGGAAATGCATATTCCAACAGAGGAAATGCAATGGTACATTAATTTACGGAAATTTGGTGGAACAAAACATGCCGGTTTCGGACTAGGATTTGAACGATTAATTATGTATGTTACTGGTGTAGAAAACATTCGTGATGTTCTTCCTTATCCAAGAACACCTAAAAATTGTGAATTTTAAATAAAAAAAGCGTTGCTATAAGAACAACGCTTTTTATTTATCTTAACTTCAAAAACTCCATTAAAATCTCAAATACCTCTGTATTATCTATAATTTTATTGGCAAAAAAACTACTACGTGTTCCATAAGCATACAGCGGAACATTTACTGGTGTATGATATCGTGTTTCTTCAGTAAACCAAGAAATATCAGGTTCTCCATCCCCGAGAATTAGTCCCCCCGTTTCGTGATCTGCTAAGACAACCACCAACGTTTCTTGATTACTACGAGCAAAGTTCAACGCTACTCTTAGAGCTTTATCTAATTCTTGCACAGATTTCGCCATTTCTTTTATATTTCCTTCGCCACAACGATTATCTATTTGCCCCGCTTCAACCATTAAGAAAAAACCTTTCTTGTTTTTTGCTAATACATTGATTGCTTTATTCGTCATTTCTGCCAATGTTGGGACATCTGTTGTATGATTCATCAATCTCCCTGAAGAATAAGTGGCTAATATTCTATCTGCCTTTGTGCTAAACAACCCTTCTTTTGTTGTTATGAAATCATATCCCTCTGCTTTTATTGCTTCTTCATAATCGATGTAAGTTGCTGCTCCTCCACCTATAAAAATATCAATTCCACTTTCTATTTGTTGGGTAGGAATTGTGTCTTGTAAGAGATATCGATTGTTAAGATGAACTGAAAACGCCGCTGGAGTGGCATCATTTAACCCTTTATCAGTAATAATTCCTGTTTTCATTCCCGCTTCTTTAGCATAATCAAGGATAGTTTTTAAATCGTTTCCATCTTTGTCTTTGCCTACTGTTTCATAATTGGTTTTTACTCCTGTAGCAAACGCTGTTGCTGCTGCCGCACTATCAGTAACATAATTGTCTAAACAAGAAGTAATAACTTCAGCTTTATACTCCGCTTTATCAAAGTCAAAGCCCTCGTCTTCTTGTAACAATATTTGCCGAGCAACTTCAACTTGATTAGCGCCCATTCCATCACCAATTAATAAAATGATGTTTTTTACAACTGCATCTTCATCTTGGCTGCTTGTATATTCTAGATTTTTTTCGATTACATATCCTCTATGATCTAGTTCTAACTGAGTGTTGGCATGACTGCAACCTACTAAAAACACAATTGCAATCCATAATATACTTAATACTTTTCTCATTTTTTTACTCCTTAAATGGTTGTTTGTTACATTATTATAACATATCTTTGCTTTTTATTTGAGGATTTATTATAATTTTATTCGCTCTTTCTTTCTTGAATTTTTCTTTACATCTATATATTAGTATATTATAATTGTTTTGAGGTACCATCATGAAAACAATTGATAAAATTATGATCATTTTTACGAATCTTTTACTCCTTGTCGTCGCTATTTGGGCTGTTACTGTCCCGGTCACTTCATCAAAAGCTTTTTATTTATACGAATTTGAAAAAAACAATACCGTTGAAGCTTCCGGTTACACACAAGCAGAACTCGACAACATTACTGATGTTATTATTCGTTTTTTAATGGATAAGAATGATGATATGCAAGTTGTTATTAATAATATCCCTGTTTTTTCTAATCAAGCCATTTATCATATGCAAGATGTAAAAGATCTCTATGTCGCTGGTAAGACGGTGGCAATTCTTTGTCTTGTTTTGCTCATTCTTTCTATATTATATATCGTCTTTTATTATAAACGTTTAAAAAATATTTTATTTCAATATAGTGTTATCACAATCGCTATTATTTTATTTGTTTGTTTGGCTTTTGCTATTTACGCTTTCCTTGATTTTGATAGCGCCTTTACCTTCTTCCATCGAATAATTTTCCCCGACGAGCAAAAATTTAATGATGCCTTTTTTGGTTATGTATCCAACTATTCAGAGCTGCCAGGGGTAAGCAACTTAATGCTAACTACAATTCTTGATGAACGTTTGTTTATGGATGCAGGGATTATCATCGGTTGTTTTGTGGTCTTTGTTGAAGTGTTGTGGTTTACTCTCTTGTCGATCTTAAAAAGAAAAATCCCTAATTTG
>JAQUVC010000088.1 GCA_028693535.1 Bacilli bacterium | reverse complement strand
GACTCGTACAAGTGTGAATTAAGTGACCCTATGGTAGATCGTAATGGGACGATTAAGATTACAATTGACCATAATGGCTATGTCATCACGAGTGAATATTATGGTGAAAATCCCTTGGAATTGTCTTCAACAAATTTTTGGGAGACGAACCCAATGAATAATTATCAATATGTAAAGTAAGAAAAGCAGAAAAAATCGTTAAAAAAGTGAAAAAAAATAATTGATTTTTATTTTTTTCCGTGATATACTATGTCCGTATAGAGGAATATTTTGGCAAACCCGTTGAAAAACGGCGACGCAAAACTATAGGGTCTGAAAAGATAGCCAGTTGCAATTGTTTTGCAATTGGCTTTTATTTTTTGGGGGTGGGTTTGTGAGAAAAATTGTACAGAGCACATATATTTTCTTTATCTTTATCTTGGGGGTTGTTTTTGTTGCGACATACTTTTTTTATCGCTACACCTCAACAGAGTTTTTAGAGAAGCGTGTTGCGAATAACTTAACCATGATTACCGAGACCGTCAGTGAAACGTTGAGTTATAAAATAGATAGTGATTATCGCAAACTATCGGATTATATGGAAGGTAAGGAAGATACTGACATTAGTTTGGAAAGTTTGGATGACCTTTTTAGTGAAGATATTTCGATGGGAAAACTATTAGCAAAAGGAATTGAATATCAAGGGGCAACATTATCGTTTCAGGAATCGTTTATTCCTGAAAGTACGATTAAGAATGCGGTTTCTGTTATTCAATTCAGTGAGATGATCGAAGGCAGTACCGATGAAAATCCATATGTTTTCTTTCGCTTAGAGGAGACTCTTTTTGTGATTCCAGCAGAGCAATATTTTGCCAATCTCTTTTTATCACCAAACAATCTGCCTGAAAACATGTATTTTTTGGTAAAAAGAGACGGACTCATTGAATATCAAACAAATAACAATGCCAATAACAAATTTTATGATTATTATATTCGCCATAGCAATAGTGAACAGATAACCAATCAAGTGAAAGCTGAGTTTTATGAGGGATTAAGTTCTTACCGAGCTTCGATTTACTTTGAAGGAAAACAATACTATCTTTGTTATAGTCCATTTCGTGAAGATACAATTGCCAGTGATTTTTATGTTGCTTATCTATTTGAAACAAAAAGCGCTTTTGCTAATTTTGGCATGCTAACCTATCAATTGGTATTACTTTATATCGTTTATGGTTTGATTTTAGTCATTGCCATTTTTAGTACATATATTATCATGATGAAAAAAAATAGCGATATTGAAGGCTCGATGGTCATTCATTATTTTGATAAGCCCTATATTATTAAAGTAAATAAAAACGGGAAAATATTAGGCTTTAATCAAACGCTCAGAAGAATCATATATCGTAGAAATCATTATAAGAATATCAATCAATTTGACCACGAAGAGGGAGTAAACTTAATCAATTGTATTAAAACACAAGCACCATTTACGGTATACTTTGAGGATATTGATGGGTTGAAGCGCTCAGCATTGCTGATTCCCGTAAAAAATGTGTTATCGAAGTATCTTGTTGGTACGGATTTAACATTCCAAGATAGCAATTATAAACTAAAAGCAAAATATAATCTGATTACCAATTTACCAAACTATGAAATGCTTGTTGAAGCGGTTGATCGGGATATAAAGAGTATTGAACATGGCGTAATCAAAGAACAAGAAACGGCAAAGAGCGCATTGGTACTCTTTGATATTAAGCAGTTTAGCAATTTTAATAAAGTTTTCGGTCGTAAAATGGGCGACATGATTGTTTCGAAGGTAGCCCAGCGAGTGAAAGAGTATCTTGATGATAAGGGAGCAGATTTATTTCATACCGAAGTTGACTTATTTGCCATTTTATTTACCAAATTGTCGGCCTATGAGCAGGCAATTACTTATGTTGATGAGATGATTACACTTTTCAAGAAGCCTCTTGAAATCGAGAATAATAATTTGATTGTTGAGATTAAGTGTGGTATATTTAATATAGAACCACAAAAATATGATAAACTAGATGCGAAAAAAGCCTATGATAATTGTCAAATCACATTGACACAAGCGAAGTCGCTGACATCGATTCGTTACTCTGTCTACAATGCAACCTTCTCAACAGCAGCGACAAAAGAACAGGCCATGGCAAAAGACTTATCATCGGCGATTGAAAAAGAAGAATTTGTTATGTATTATCAACCACAATACCATAACGAAAAGCAAAAAATTGTTGGCTTTGAAGCTTTGGTACGATGGGATAATCCTAAATACAAGTTTCAGTCCCCATCGGTTTTTATTGAACTTGCTGAAAAGAATAATATGATTATTCAGATTGGTCGTTATATTATGGAAAAAACCTTTGCTACGGCAAAGGAGTTTGAGCGACATGGCATTCACATTTCCATGAACGTTTCTCCGGTACAATTGATGCAAGCAGGTTTTGTAAATGAAGTCCTTGACTGTGCGAAAAAGTACGACTTACAACCGGGTACAATTGCCATCGAGATCACCGAGACGTTTTTAATGGAAAACTTTACGTATATCATTGAAAAGTTGAATTTATTGCGCAACAAAGGCTTTTCAATTCATCTTGATGATTTTGGTACTGGCTATAGTTCCATGCTTTATTTGAAAGAATTACCAATCAACACCATTAAAATTGATAAAGAATTTATCCGCCATTTAGCAACGGATAAACATTCACGCGCCATTGTTGGTAAAATTGTGTCATTAGCCAAAAGCCTTGATTTAGATATTATTGCTGAAGGTGTTGAAAAAGATGATCAAAATCAAATATTAATTAAAATGGGATGCGATATTATCCAAGGGTACTTAATTAGCAAAGGCGTTTCTTATGAAGAAGCTATTGTGCTTATTAATGAGTATAATATTGATAAAACAAAACAAATCGCTACTTTAAAGAAAGCTAAGAAGGGGTGAAGATATGTTTTTTAAAATAACAAATTGGTCAGATGGAGCATTAATCTTTGTTGCTGTCTTGGCGATTATTGCAACAATTGTTTTAGCGATTTTTGTTTTTTATCGTTTCCGTAAAGATTATCGCAATTATCGTGAAGAAATGACACTATTAATTGATGGTGCCCTATCAAAAAATGAAATTATCTTCAGTATAACTTCTTATATTAGTAAGATTCCTAAGGATATGTCATTTTCAGTGATGTTGCTTAGTTTTGATAAGTTTGAAGAAGTTGTTAACATTTTTGGGGAGAAAGAAGCACAAAAAATCCTAGAACGTTTCGTTTCTAATATTGATAAAGCCTTGCCACAAAAAGCGCAAATTGGGCGCTATAGCAAAGATGAATTTTTAGTTGTTGTTCGTAGCGATTATAGTCGTGTAGAAACAATGCGTCTAGCTGAAAGAATGAAAGAAGCGGCTTCTCTACCGATTAAGGTTATGGGTGGAACTGAAACCAACCATCATGTAAGCATTGGAATTGCTTATTATCCATATCATGGACGCAATTTTAAACAATTATTAAATTCGCTTAACTTAGCCTTATATATTGCCAAACGCGAGGGAGGCGATTCAATCATTTTATATTCTGACGAAATGAATGTACAAGAAAGCGAAAATGTACGTTTTTATGGAGAAATTAAAGAAGCAATTGCAAATAAGCAATTTATGTTATATTATCAACCAATTGTTGATATTGCAACTCAACATGTTTATGGGGCTGAGGCATTACTTCGTTGGCAGCATCCAGAATATGGTGTTTTATCGCCCAATAAATTTATTCATATTATTGAACAATCTGGTGATATCAATTGGGTTGGTAACTGGGGAATTGAGCGTTTGATTCAGGAATACTTACAACTAAAAAAGATGTTTCCTGGTAAACACTTTCAATTATCCATGAACTTAAGTCCTAAGCAATTGGCAAATGAAAATTTGATTATGAATTTCCAAAATCTAGTGAAGAAATATCGTGTTCTAGCTAGAAATCTAACTTTGGAAATTATCGAGTTTGCTATCTTCGAAAAACATGATGTTGTAAAGGATAATTTGAACAAACTTAAAGAGTTGGGATTCCAGATTGCGGTTGATGGCTTTGCGATGGATCACACTATTTTAGAGAAAATGGGTAGCTTGCCGATTGATATTATTAAACTTGATCGTGATTTTTTACAAGAAGATGAAGAATCATCCTTTTTAAAAACAAGATACGCTGAAATGCTCATTGAGTTTGCGGAGAAGAATAACAAAAAGATTATTTGTGAGGGTATTGAAAACATTGACATGCTGAAGAAAGCGGGTGAATACCATATCAATTTATTACAAGGATATTATCTATCAAAACCGATTTCTGAAGAAGACTTTCATCAATATCTATACAATGAAAAGGATATTGATTTGTTAATTCATCCCAATGATAAAATGGATGTAGAAAAACTAGAAAATGGAACGAAAGTAGCAAAACAGCAAGAAACAACAGATGTAGAACCAGCTGAAAGTGTGGTAAAAAGCATCAAAACAGAGCCAAAAGAGAAGCCATGGGCCCCTCGAAAAGAATTAAAAAAAGCCGAAGTAAAAGACCCGGAAAAAAATAGATTAAAAAAATTAAAAAAATAATACAAAATGCT
>JAQUVC010000087.1 GCA_028693535.1 Bacilli bacterium | reverse complement strand
TATTATAAACCGCAAGATGGTGAAATCTTAAATAATGATTTTTTTGGTGGAGATTTAAAGGGAATCATCAAGAAGTTAGATTATTTAAAAAGCTTAAATGTTGGAATGATATATTTAAATCCAATTTTTACCGCGTATTCGAATCATAAATATGATACTGCTAATTATTTAGAAGTTGATCCTATGTTTGGAACAGAAGAGGATTTTAGAGAATTATGTGAAGCTGCTCAAGTTCGAGGGATGAAAATCATCTTAGATGGAGTTTTTAATCATACGGGTAGTGATAGCATTTACTTCAATAAATATAATCGATTTGCGAGCCTAGGAGCATATCAATCTAAAAAATCACCCTATTATAATTGGTATCAATTTAAGTCGTTTCCTAATTCATATGAGTGTTGGTGGAATTTCAGAAATCTTCCAGCGTTAAATCAAAAGTGTCCTGACTATATAGAATTTATTACTGGAAAAAATGGAGTTTTAAATAAATGGCTCAATTTAGGAGCTAGTGGATGGCGTTTTGATGTCATTGATGAATTAGAAGATGAGTTTATCGAAAAGATAAAACAAACAGTAAAAGCCAATCATTCTGAAAATATACTCATTGGGGAAGTTTGGGAAGATGCTTCAAATAAAATGGCTTATCATAAACGCAGATCTTATTTTTCAGGGGAGCAAATTGATTCCGTAATGAATTACCCTTTTCGAAAAGCAATTATTGATTACATTATGAATAATAACTATATTGGATTACGAGATAGTGTCCGTAGTATTATCAATAATTATCCCAAACATGTGTTAGATAGTTTAATGAATATCTTATCTACTCATGATACAGTAAGGCTACTGACGAAATTATCATCGATAGACTATCATTTTCTTAGTAAAGAAGAACAAGCAAGTTATGAAATGTCAAAAGAAAAGTATTATAGTGCGCGTCAAAAATTAAAAATGGCAACAGCATTACAATATACACTACCAGGAGTTCCTTCAATATTTTATGGAGATGAGGTAGGATTACAGGGATTTAAAGATCCATTCTGTAGGAAGTGTATGCCTTGGGATCGCTTCGATGAAACAATTCTCGATTGGTTTGTGAAACTTGGAAAGATTAGGCAAAATCGAGTTTATGTTGATGGTGCTTATCAAGAAGAAATATGTGAGCAGGGTATTTTTGCTTTCTCACGAACAAAAGGAAGCCAAAAAGTAGTAACAATTGTGAATAATAGCCATTATGATTATGTCTATAAACTTGAAAAAGGATTTGATTTAATTAACGAGGTAAAAATTGAAGATGAAGTAGTTGTAAATGCTAAAAACGCATTGATAATTATGTTAGGTTAGTGATTAAATCATTGGTATTTAATCACTTTTTTTCTTTGTGCTTGTAAGGTGTTTGTAAATGAAACATATATGAGAGGATAAAAATAATTGTTATTACTAGTATATTATGGTATGATATATAAGCAAATAGGTAAGGAGATAATCTATGTATATCGTAATATTAAAAAAAGGTGAAGAAAAAAGAATCAATGAAGGACATCCTTGGATTTATGCCAATGAAGTCCAAAAAATAGAAGGTCATGATGTTCAAGGTAGTATCGCTAAGGTTGTTAGTCACGATCAAAGGTTTATTGGGTATGGTTATATTAATCATACCTCCAAAATACTGGTTAGAATTCTAACTCGCGATGAAACACCAATCGATCGTAATTTTTTCTATCAAAGGATTAAAGATAGCAATGACTATCGGCTATCTTTGGGATATAGCAACAACTATCGTGTTGTTTTTGGGGAATCTGATTTATTGCCAGCATTAATTGTTGATAAATATGGTGATTATTTGGTTGTTCAATTCTTGGCATTGGGGATGGAAGTTCGCAAAGAAATGATTATTGAAATTCTAGTTGAAATACTTCATCCTTTGGGTATTTATGAACGTAGTGATGTTGCTGTTAGAGAGAAGGAGGGGCTTCCTTTAACAAAAGGGAAATTATATGGTGATTTTAACCCTCAAAGTGTAGAAATTATTGAAAATGGAATAAAGATGATCATTGATTTAGAAAATGGACAAAAAACAGGTTATTTCCTTGACCAAAAGGAAAATCGCGATAACCTTAAATATTATGTGAAAGACAAAGAAGTTTTGGATTGTTTTTCTAATATCGGTGGCTTTTCTCTTTGTGCGAGTAAATATCAGGCGAAACAGGTAACGGCAGTTGATATTAGTCCCTTGGCAATCAAACAATTACAAGAAAATGCTAGAATAAACGCGTTTTCCAATATTGAGACCATTACTGCAGATGTGTTTGAACAACTACGATTATTCAAACAAGAAAAAAAGAAATTTGATGTTATCATTCTTGATCCGCCAGCCTTTACTAAAAGCAAAGATACCGTGAAAGCAGGCTATCGAGGTTATATGGATATTAATATTAGTGCATTAAAACTATTAAATAAAGGCGGATATTTGATTACATGTAGTTGCTCACAGCATCTTACATTAAATCTATTCCTTAATATGATCAAAGATAGTATCAATGAAGCAAAAGTAACAGCTCGTATGGTAGAACTTCGTAGTCAAGGAAAAGACCATGCGACACTAATCGGTATTGATGAAGCAATGTACTTAAAAGTTGCGATTATCAACGTATTATAAACATAAAAAAGCAGCTGCTTGCTGCTTTTTTGTTGGGATAATTCTTTATTTTTTATCTTCTTTTGGGGTATGAACCACCAATTGTGGGAAAGGAATCTCAATACCATTGTTGTCGAACAATACTTTCATAAAACGGTTCATATCTCGCACTGCTTGATATTTGTTGTTTTCAAGCGTTTTTGCATAAATACGAATTACTACAGAAGAGTTTGCTAGCGATTGTACTCCTTTATAATATGGACCCTCAGCAATTGTTGGTATTTCAGTTTTCATTTTTTGTAAATTAGCTTCGATAATCATTTCAATCTTTTGTAGGTCAGCGCCATAGCTGATAGAAATATCGCAAATAGCTGGTGATAAACAACTTGAAGTATTGATAGCTCCTCTGACATCAGAATTGTTTATCGTTTTAATATCTCCATTGATATCTTCTATTTTAGTAACTCTAATCCCGATTTCAATTACAGTTCCACGGAAATCACCTATTTGAATGACATCACCAACCACATATTGCTTTTCAAAAATAATGAATAAACCAGCAAATATGTCTTCGATTAAACTTTGAGCACCAAAGCTTATCGCCAATCCTAAGATACCAGCACTAGCAAGTAGGGTAGGTGTTTGAACTCCCCAGGCACTCAAAATCAAAAATAAAGTGACAATAACACTACCATAAGCAACGACACTTAATAAGAGCTTGCCTATTGTTTCACTATGATTATTTCTCGCAGTAAAGATTTTCAAAATGAATCTTAATACTTGGTTAATAATCCACATGAAAACAATAATCGCGATACTTTCTAATATATTAACATAGTTGTCAGAGAAAAATTTTATGATATTGAAAAACTTGCCAATACTATTGGAAATCACTGTATCAAAAGTTGACCCTTTGAAGATGATAGGTGTTAAAACTCCTAATAAAACAAAAATTAAAATTAAACTAGTAATAACAATAAAGCGAATTTTTTCTTTCTTATTTTTAAACTTTAGCATAGATTCTCCCTTCAACTGCTAATATAGTATTTCTTTTATGAAGCACCACTCATAAAGCAGTGATGAATCAATTGTTTTAGTGGCATATAGAATAATTTTATACTGATATCCTGGCTCAATTGTCTCCGTCAATATTCCTTGGTAATTGTAGCGTTCCAATTGACCCATTTCGACTGTTCCTGAAGACACATAAGACTCTACACCATCAACGATTTTAATCATGTAATAATTAAAGTTACTGAATACCATATTTTGATCCTGTAAATCGATTTGTAAGCGAATGGTATTTTCTGTTTTCGATGATTTATAAATAATCTTATAGTTTGGAGTAGTAGAGGTATCAAAGAAATCGAGCTCTTGTGACTCTTCTTTTTCAGTTATGAGATTTGGATATTGTGCGATTAGTTGTAAATGATATTTGGTCAGTGGTAACAAATTAGTAAATGTTATTATTGATTCGCTTTCATTATATTCCTCATGATCAGTTTGAGGAAAATCTGCAGCAGTGAATGTTTTTTGATCAATCACTTCTCCATTCTTGATTAGATTGACAATATATACAATATCTTGTCGTTGATAATAGTCAGGATAAAAGCTGACTAGTAGGTAATTAGGACCAACATCACTAACATATAAAGAAGAATATAGTTTTAAAGGAGTATCAAAATGCTTTTGATCTAAAATCACTACTTCAGATGTTAGGAGTGTTGCCTCCAAAATTAAATAAATGCGTACATTTTCATTAGGAACATCGGATAACAATGTTGTTTGTTGCATATTTGTGATAGGCATTTCTGTAAACTCATTACTATCAGGGATAAATAACTCACCGCTTATCATGTCTTGATAAACATAAGCATACTTCAACAAGACACTACTAATTTCTCCTTTTAAGTCGTTATAACTTGTATAGATATGATAAAGAAGAGACTCATTGATTTGAGATGTGTTGAATCTAATATTCTG
>JAQUVC010000086.1 GCA_028693535.1 Bacilli bacterium | reverse complement strand
TTAAATTGTTCACCAATATAGAGATTGATGTTCATACTATCAATAATAATTGAAGAAACATTTTTAAATAAAACATTTCCTTCTAACGCAATGTCTTTAAAATCATCACCAAATTGACGTTTAGCACGATCACCATACTTAGAATTAGTATTATAATCATCTGTTGTTGTATCACGCTGCAATGGTTGCGTAAACTGGTATACAGGTAGTCCTGTTTCGGGGTTTTGTGCTAATTGATATTGGCGCGCTAAGTATTTCCCCCATGCTGTAGCAGTTTTGTTATCTGTTAATTCTCCTAATAAATAAGCAGCATAATATAAATCACTACCTGCATTGATAAAGGTTAATCCTTGACTGTTAGGTAGTTGTAATGCCTGTGTATTTACTGGAGTCATGACAATATTACTAGGATCAACAACATCACTGACAGGTATTGGCCTTAATAAAATACTGTTTGACTTTTCCGGAGCATCATACTTATTCAAAACCGTTGTGTTTTCTCCGTGGCGATTGACATCTAACGTTGTCCAATCAATCACATGCGCTGCCCATTGTTGCTCTAAATATTTTTTTACTGCAGCCTCATCTACTTCTAACATCAATTCATAATATGGATAATGATTTTTCAATTCATGAACCAAACCTTTATTTTCCGGTCCTTCAACAAGCAATGTATCGATATTAATAAACTCATGCCCACCCCATTTGAATAATCCATTGTTGTGTTGAAAATACTTCATGAAATATTTAGTTGTGGCGACTGCTGCGTTTTTATACTTCATATCACCTGTAATCGTCGAATATGCAACAAGTGTGCGCATAAAATTTTGTTGGGAAGCATAATCAGAAATAGGTGAAAAGGTTTGATCCGTATTCGCCCAACTAGCAAGCGTACCAGTAAATGTATCGATTCCATCAGCTAAAAGGGATGTATTCTTTACTTTACTACGACCACTGCTTAACACATTATCAAGATGTGTCTTCACTGCTTGCATTCTAATTTCATCTTTTTCATTTGTACTCTTTTCTTCCTTTGGTATGCTGCACCCAATCAAAACAGCACTCATGATTAAAAACAACACCAAAAACAAACTTTTTATTACTCTTTTGCCAGAATTCACAATCTATCCTCCTCTGTTTGTTCGTATTTGCGTACTCCGTTTGTTATATTCATTATATCACTTTTCCATTGCTTTGTCTATATTTTCTCAAGAATCCCTATTTTCTTAGTACCAGTCAAATAAAAAAAAGCACCATCGTAAGTGCTTTTATCTATCTCAGAACTCTTTTGAGGTTCTTTTTTATTCAAAAATTATTTGATGTCAGGAATATAAAACGATTTCCGATCGAAAGCAGCAATTGGATTGGTAAATTGTCCTTTTTCTCCATTAGGAATTTCTTTTTCCAAAGCCGCCATACGCGAATCAGAAAAATCAAGTAAATATACCAAAACAGCTTCTGCCATTTGTGGTTCTTTTGGAGAGCCATATTCTAATAGTCCGTGATGAGAAATAATAATATGTTGTAACGCTAGTGCTTCATCTGTTTTTTCATATCCAAGTTTTACTGCTGAAGCATACACCAAATTAGCACCAATAGTAATATGACCTAATAAATTTCCTTCTTTGGTATACTCCGTTCCCTTTGGACCACTCAGTTCCACAATCTTGCCTAAATCATGTAAAATAATACTAGCATGAACCAAATCTTTATTTAAAAACGGATAAATTTCTAAGTATCGGTCGCTTAATTGCAACATAGAATAGATATGATATGCTAATCCTGAATAATAATTATGGTGCATTGTCATTGCTGCTGGATATAAGAAAAACTCCTTATAATATTGTTTGATCAAATCAATAACGATGTCTTTAATTGCTTTATTTTGCAAGGCTTCAATGTATTTCTTAATTTCATTTTGCAGCACTTCAATAGAAAGCTTTGCATATTCATAAAATTCTTCTTTAGATATTTCATCTTCTTCTGTCGCTAAACGAAAATCATTCACATTAAATTGTAATTTCCCCTGATAGTCTTTCATGATGCCTGTAGCTACATAAATTTCACCACTTTTTAGTAGTTGTTTTTTATCTTCTGATAATGACCAAATCTTCACATCGATTAAGTCTTTTCCATCAAATCCTAGTAAACTTGCATAATCAGCATTAGAACTTGTCTTGCGAATTTGCACATCGGTAAATCTAAGTACCAATGTTGCTTTGTCAGTAGCATTAAAATCTTTAATTCTATTCATCATTCTTCTCCTTTAATTTTTTATATTTAGGATTAGATTTGATTAGGATTTCTCGATATGCTTTTTCTAGACTTAACCTTGCCTCTTCATCCGCATTTTGTAATTCGCCGAGCGTTGCTAGGTTTTTCGTTACAAGTTGTTTCACTTCTGCTTGTAATTCAATTTCTAATCGATTTATTTCCAATTCCGCAATTTGACGATCTTTTTCGTGAAGACGACGTTCATACTCTTCAAATTTGTTCTGCATGCTCGTTTCTTCCACTGGTTTAGATAATGGTAAGCTTTTTTCTTCATAATAGTCCAATGCGTTGTTCTCTTCATATGCTTCTGGTTTGCTTGGACGTTCGAAAGCACTTCTTTCACTACTACGGTAAGCACCAGTTAACAATAATCCCTTATCTTTTAAGAGACCAACAGTAAAGATTTTAATCGCATCATAGTCATTTGGTAGTTCATTAAATAATACTTTATAAATGATTTCATCAAGTACTTCTTGAATGTATGGACCATCTAAATTATTTGTTAACTTTAAAATATCTTCCCCTTTAAATGTTAAATCACAAACTCGTTTAATTGGTAATAAACTATATTCTTTTCTAATCTTACGGCTTTTTCTTTTTGCTGTTCCTAATAAAACATTAACATAATTTGCTTGTTGGCAAACTTCTAATCCATAGTTAAATAATAACAAGGTATCATATTGGCTTTTTGGTGTCACCAAAGCTAAGTCAACAACCCTTTTTAATGTTTGAACATTGTTAGACATCGCTAAGAAATCTTCATCAATCCCTTTGTTTAAGACAAAAGCACAGCCTAAAATGGTTTCAAGATTTTCTTCACGATACTTTTTATTTAACCGTTTAAACTCTACTCCTAAAATAGGAATTCTTCTATATGCTCCTGAATCAACAATATATGCCAATGCTTTTCGAAAGTTTGGACCATTGATAGTATATTTTAACTCTTCTGCCATTACCCCAACAGAAACAGTAGTTAATTGTTTATTGCCTTTAATCGCAGAGTATGTAGCTTTATCGATTTTAAACCCCAATTCACTAACCAAACGAAACGCCTTCAAGATACGAATAGGATCCTCATTAAAACGTAATTTGGGTTTACCTATCGCTTTAATCCGTTTTTTTTGCAAATCCTCATACCCATTTAGGGCATCTGTTACCTTACCACTGTGACTCATAGCCATCGCATTAATCGTAAAATCACGACGATGTAGGTCATCAATTAGACTTTTTGAATAGTGAGATTGAAGTGTTTTTCGGCTTTCACTACGAATTTCTTCTTTAAATGTACCGATTAAGTACTCCAATTCGCCAAAATATAGCTTTACCAAACCATCGCTAATCACTTCAACACGGTTATTGGCAAAGATTGAACGAACATTCTCAGGAGTAGCGCTTGTACAAATCTCTATATTATTAAAATCAATTCCGAGAATCTTATTGCGGACTACTTCACCCGTAAAATAAGCTTCACAACCATTATTGATTAATGATTTTAGAATCTCTTTTCCTTTTTCTAGATATTTTTCTTTTTGAATCATCATACATACACCTTTGTTTTTGTCATAATGCATTGCTATATTATATTATACAATAATGTTGTACCTTTTTCTATGTTTTTTTTATTTTTTTAGAAAATCCTTGGTTTTATCCCCCTTTTCTTTTATAATAAAATTAAGGTGATTAACATGTATACTATTGATAAGCCATATTTTTTTGAACAAGTCATCAATCGTAGTCGCTTTATTTGTTCTTTATACCCAATTATTGATATAAAGGAAGCAAATAATATATTAAATGCAATCAAAAAGCAATATTATGATGCCACTCACAATTGTTACGCTTATATTATTGGTGATACAGGAGAAATAACAAAAAACAGCGATGATAAAGAACCCGCTCAGACAGCTGGTATTGTTATTTATGATGTTTTGAGAAAGAATAATCTAACCAATGTATTAGCCATCGTTACTCGCTATTATGGTGGTATTAAATTAGGTGCCGGTGGGTTAATTAGAGCCTATCGTTCCTCAACAAGCAAAGCCGTAACTCAAGCTGAACTATTAGAAATCACTCTTTGCTTAGTGATAGAGATCACCTGTGATTATACCTATAGTAACATCATTAAAAACTTGTTCCGTGAAGAGCAAGAATTAGAAAAAAACTTTGCTGATCAAGTAACTTTTCAATACTTGATTATTGCCAGTGATAAAGATAAGATGATTGAAAAAATTACTTCAATCACAAAAAACACAGCCACAATAAAAATAGTCAAAGAAATAACACAACCTTTTAAAAACCTTAGCTAGCGTCGAAAAATACGCTAGTTTTTTGCCCTTCAAGCCATTTTCCAACTTCTTA
>JAQUVC010000085.1 GCA_028693535.1 Bacilli bacterium | reverse complement strand
TCTTAATCTTTGCACAATTTCTAAATGCTTCCTCTCCTATTGTTGTTAAACTTTGGGGAAAACTAACAGTCACTAAATTATCGCAATCATGAAAGACGCTATTTTCTAATTCTATAATTCCTTGAGGAATATTTACCGAAACTAACGAGTCACAATCCGCAAATGTTCCTTTTTCAATTTTAGTAAGTGTGTTTGGCAATGTTAAATTTTGCAAGCTTGTACATGAGTAAAAAGCATAGTCATCAATGGCAATGATTCCAATAGGAAGATTTATTGCTTGTAAGGAATCACAATAGCTAAACGCAAATTCACCAATATATTTAATACTATTTGGCAAGGTTACGCTAATAATATCAGTATTTCCATTAAATGCATCATTAGCAATTCTAACTACCTGTCCCGAACCATTTACTCCATCATTATAACTAGCTGGTATCGTAATGTTTTGTTCGTTTCCTGCATAACCAACAACACTATATCCATAATATGTATATTCGATAATAAATTGAGAAGTTCCATCATCTTGTTGATACCATTTAGGATATAATTTAAAATCAGAAGTGACATAAGTGTCAAAATGATATTCTGTAGCTAAAGCACTATCCAAATACCATCCATCAAAAAATGCTCCTTCTTTTTGCGGGTCTATGGGTCTCATTAAATATGTTCCATCAACAACCTCAGTTGTAGAAATATCTCCAAAATTGACTGTATGAATAACCGCTAAGTAAATTTCCATTTCCGTTGTTTTATCTTTATAATTCACGAGAATATAATAATACCCTGGTGATTTAAGGCGTTCTTGATCTTCTCCTGAAATCATACTTTTTTCAAATGGAATTACTTCACTTTTACCATCTACATAATTAACCTTTATTTTGATATCTGCTAATGTAAAAGCATCAATATCATACATAATTTTGTCCATAACCACTTCAATACTATTCACATCTTTTGTTGGTTTGCAACCCGTAAATAATAACAACCCTAATAAAGCAAAAAACACAGTATAGATTTTTTTCATATTCCCTCCATATCAAAATCCATTACTATAACTAACAAAAAAACCACATAGTGGTTTGTTGGTATTTTATACCTGCTTTCATCTAGAAACAACCATAAAAATTCGACCTATAATTTTTAATACTCTCTATCTAATAAAATGATAACATACAACAAAGATCTTTGCAATATTCTCCTTATTATTTTTGCTTTATAACATAAAAGTTTCCATGTTGATTAAACATAGAAACTAGTTTCGTCTATTTTAAATAAAAAAATGGCAGGGCTATCTGGATTTGAACCAGAGAAATGACGGAGTCAAAGTCCGTTGCCTTACCGCTTGGCTATAGCCCTACAACCTATTATAAAAAGCACAAAAGATACTTTCTAGACTTTAAAAAATAATGGTGGTGGGGAGTGGATTCGAACCACCGAACTCGGAGAGAGTGGATTTACAGTCCACCGCGTTTAGCCACTTCGCTACCCCACCAATTATAAGCAGTTTTTAAACTGCTTTATTATTTTACTATAAATGAATATGAAATGCAAGACTTTTTTGCTTTTTCAGACTATAAATAATGAACTTATAACCGTGGTAAGACTTTTATTAATACTTGTAAGTTATCTCGCATAATTGATAAATAGTTTTTACCCACCTTTAGTTCGTTTGTTGTTATTGTTCCTAAATGGTGTAATTCTTCTTCTTCTGCATTTAAATTTGTTAAGTACTGATCAAATAGCGCTGATTTGGTTTCGTTCTTTGAAGCAATAATATATTTAATACCCAACTCCTTAGCTTGATTAATTTTTGCTATTAATGTTGCTGGGTCAACTTCATTGCTTTCATTATCGCTACGCAATTTAATCCGATTAATTCCATAACGAAATGTCCAATAGGCATAAGCATCATGATCCACCATGATTGTTTTACTAGTAATCATTTCGTCAGCTAACGCTTCAACATATTCATTATGAAGTACTTCTAGTTCCAAAATTAAGGCTTCAGCATTGTTCGAAAATTCTTCGCTATATTCAGGATAAACAACAATTAATTCTTGTAAGACTGTATTAGTAATCCCAACCAATGAAAGCGGATCAAGCCAAACGTGCGTATCATATATGTGTGTATCAATGTCGCTTTCTTCTTCTTTGCTATGAGTATGTGTTCCATCCATCTCAACAAGTTGTAATCCATCTGTTACTTTTACTGTTTTCAAATCCCGAAAAGTCGTTGTTAATGCGTTTTCAATAAAAGGTTCTAATCCTAATCCAATATAAAATAGAATATCACAATCAGCAATCGCTATTATTTGTTTGGGATATGGTTCATAATCATGGACTTCTCCCCCACGCGGATAAACAGACTTAACAGTTTTTTTATCCTTTACAATTTCCTTCGCAACAAATTCAATTGGGTAGACAGTTGTGTAAATATCTGCTTCATCACTAGATTTACATCCAGCAATCACAAAAACTAGTCCTATCAAAATAAAGAAAAATAGTGTCTTTTTCATATCTATCTCCTATAAAATTACTATTTTATAATTTCTTTAAAGTTTTCTTCAAAATCCAAAAATCTTAAAACCTTCATTCCATAACTATTATCAACGGGATTTACAATTGCTAATTCGCTTTCGTTTAAATATTTAAAAATTGCTTCTGTGTCTGGATATATCAAAACCAGCTTAACAACCCTTTTTTCGCTATGATAGTCGCACATCAAATAAGGTATCAATTCATTCATATAGCGCATATTAGGATAGCTTCTCCCCAATCGCTTTCCTCCCCATCGTAAGCACCAAGTATTACGAGCATTAATTGTAACTGATGAATTACTTGGAATAATTATTTTTTTAACATATATAATTATTTTATCGTTTTCTATCAAGTAATCATGTTCTTCTTTATATACCGAAGAAAAATTCATATTATGTTTATGAGCGACTTCTTGTAAATGCCCAACGATGATTTCATTATTCTTTTTATTATTCAAAATTGTAGCAACAAAAAAGACAATCATTCCCAAAAATAGGATGCCACCAGTAATAATCCATTCCATTTTTTCACCTGTTCATACTCCCTAAAATTATATCATATTTTGCTCAGAAGATAAACTTTTTATTTAGTTTTTTTATTATTCATGATATAATCATTTTGGAGGAAGATTATGACTACTTTTGAATTTATAATACTTATTGTTTTTATTGGCCTTTTTATATCTAATATCGTATTAATCAGTGTCTTTTTACATGCTTTTATGAGATACATGAAAAATAGTAAGGAGGGCAAAAAAGAATATTATGAATTGTTGAACCGAGAAATTGAAAAAGATAGCATCGTTTTCTTAGGAGATTCATTAACAGAATTTTATCGAACAGATGAGTTTTTACGAGAGTTTAACATTTACAACCGTGGGATTGCTGGTGATACTACCGATGGTGTTTTGGATCGACTTGAATCCAATGTTATTATGATGAAACCCAAAAAAGTTTTCTTACAAATTGGAACAAATGATTTGAACGAAAACAAAAAGCCTCTTTACATTATAAACAATATTAAGAAGATTATTTCTAAATTAAAAGAAAAACTACCAAATACAAAAATATATCTGCTTTCATTATATCCAATCAATTCCAAAGCCATGGCTATTAGTAAAATTATAGTTGGTCTTCGGAAACAAACTGATATAGAAATGATAAATAGTGCACTTGTAACCTATGCAAAAGAAATGAACATTACCTATATTGATGTTTTCCCTCATCTCCTTGATGAAGAAAATCGTTTAAAGAAGGAGTTTACAGTTGAAGGCTTGCACATATCCCTTGATGGTTATTGTGCAATAACAAATTTATTATATCAATATGTTGAAGAATAATTTATAAGTATTATTTGTAAATTATTTTTTTTATGCTATAATATATAAAAGAAATATGAGGTGAATATAAATGGCAGATGAATTAAATTTAAACGATCAGGAATTAGTCCGCCGCCAAAAAATGGAGATGCTCCGAGAAATGGGAATTGACCCCTTTGGCAGTGCTTTTAAAAGAACAACAAATTCCTTTGAGTTGAAAACAAAATATGAAACAGCTACGAAAGAGGAATTAATAGAATTGAATCTTTTTGCCACTGTTGCTGGACGAATTATGACAAAACGATCTAAAGGTAAGGTTGGTTTTATGCATATTCAGGATAAATTTGGACAATTACAAATCTATGTTCGTAGTGACCATTTAACAGAAGATGAATATGAACTTTTTAAAAAGGGTGATATCGGTGATATTGTTGGTATTGAAGGCCAAATAATTAGGACTGACACAGGCGAAATCACTATTAAAGCAAATAAATATACTCACCTTACAAAAGCATTACGCCCCTTACCAGAAAAATTTCATGGTTTGCAAGATCGAGAAGAAGCAAGACGTCATCGTTATGTTGATTTGATTATGAATGATGATGCTAAGAGAATTGCTTTCTTACGTCCAAAAATCATTCGTGCTTTTCAAAACTTCTTTGATAATAAAGGATTTGTTGAAGTAGAAACCCCAATTTTACAACCCATTCTTGGCGGTGCCAATGCCCGTCCCTTTATAACACATCACAATACTTTGGATATGGATTTTTATTTACGAATCGCTACTGAATT
>JAQUVC010000084.1 GCA_028693535.1 Bacilli bacterium | reverse complement strand
CACGAGTTACACACGAGACGGCTCTATATTCGGCCTCAGGAGCAACTTATTCTGTTGACTATGCTGTCAATAAATATTCAAGCCAAGGCTTTCCAAAGAATAAAATCACATTTGGAATTCAATTTTATGTCAGAATGGGAACAGTGAGTGGTAGTCCAACAAATCCATTTGGTTTACCTATGACAAGTCCGCGTTCAATTGGTTATGCCTCTTTCTTATCGAATTACTTTAATACAAATCAACAATATGAATATTTTGATTCCAATACAAGTTCATATTATTGGTATGATGGAACAACATATGCTTCCTATGACAACCAGCAATCTGTAAAGTTAAAATGCCAATATGCTGAAAATCAAGGTTTAGCAGGAGTCATGTATTGGGATTATGGACATGACTTAACAGGAACACTCCTAAGTGCTATTTATCAAGAATTTAATAACTAAAACAAAAAACAAGCAAGACCTACCTGTCTTGCTTCTTTTTTTGATATACAATTAGATTTTTTTGTTTGCTCACCCTTGTTACACATTGTAAATTTGTTAGAATATTTAATGCAATTTGTGAGTTGTGTAGGTTCAGTGGGCTCATTTTTTGATACTCCTTTGAGGTAAAGTTTAGCGGAAGGGTATCAGGTATAAATAACTGATAATCTATTGGTGAAGCAAGATACATTTCATCTATTAATTCAACGGGGACACGGTTATACCGACTTGATCCTTTTTTCTTATCTAGACTCCAGCCATTTAAATAACGATATTCTTCCATATTGATTAGTAATAAGCAAACCTTTAAATTGGGATGATTTAAATAAGGTTTTATTTTATAAAGTTCAAAAAGCGAGTCATAAAATGTTCCTTTTTTAGGGCTTTTTCGTTTGCTTGAAACTTCACCAGTATCTTTGTCAATCCAAGAAAGCCATTTAATATGCGGGATAGGATACACAATAGTAACCGGATAGTGGGGTAAAAAGAAATCGAGTTTCTTTCGTAGTTTATTGAAGGCACGTGTCTGAATTTCGATGATTTTCTCATCCTTGAATACATCCGCATAAAAAGGCCCGATTTTTATTTCATGCTCATTAGGATTACTGGCAAAATAATATTTGATGATACGATGTAGTAATTTTTCTTGAAGGGTGCCAATTTTTTTTGTTATGTCATTACTACCAATAAGGGCTGCAGTAATCTCTGAAAATCTTTTCTTATCCATAGTTTATATCCTTTTCTACTTGATTCTATTATACCAAATTTACTAATTTTTCCAAAGTTTATTCTGTTTCTCGCTGAAATATTCACTTGACAATTTTTGCCTTATAGAGTATTATATTATAGTAAAAAGAAAAACAAAGATAGAGATAGTAGTAATCACAAAAAAAATTAGAGAGCTGGCGATGGTGAAAATCCGGCATGAGTATGTGATTATGAAAATCACTCTGGAGTTGTAAGCTGAAAAGAGTAAGCTGTGCCGGTTTCCCCCGTTATTAGGATAACATATAATGGTATGTAAAAAGGTGGTATAATGAAATTTGAACTTTCATCCTTTTAGGTTGGAAGTTTTTTTATTGCATAGGAGGAAAGTATGTATAAAAAAGTGCCAACAAATTTAAATTTTGTTGAAAGAGAAAAAACAGTACGTGATTTTTGGAAAGAGCACAAAATTTTTGAAAAGAGTATTTTTGAAAAGGAAGGAAATAGAAACTATACATTTTATGATGGACCCCCAACTGCAAATGGGAAACCACACATAGGACACGTTCTAACAAGAGTAATTAAGGATATGATTCCTCGATACCATGTTATGAAGGGAGCACATGTATTAAGAAAAGCTGGATGGGATACTCATGGTTTACCTGTAGAGATTGAAGTTGAAAAAAGCTTAGGAATCGATGGTAAAGAGCAAATCGAGGAATATGGATTGGCACCTTTCATTACAAAATGTAAAGAGAGTGTGTGGAAATATAAGGCAATGTGGGAGGATTTTTCAGATATCGTTGGTTATTGGGTTGATACAGAAAATCCTTATGTTACTTATCATAATGATTATATTGAATCGGTATGGTGGAGTTTAAAAAAAGTTTGGGATCGAGAATTGCTATACAAAGGTTATAAGATTATTCCTTATTGTCCACGTTGTGGAACCCCACTTTCATCTCATGAAGTTGCTCAAGGATATAAAGATGTTAAAGAGGAATCAGCGATTGTTAAGTTTAAATTAGAAAATGAAGATGCTTATTTTCTTGCATGGACAACAACACCATGGACGCTGCCATCCAATATGGCCCTTTGTGTAAATCCAACAAAAGTATATGCAAAGGCAAAAAAGAATGATGAAGTTTACTACATGGCTGAGGCTTTACTTGATAAAGTACTTGAAAGCGATTATGTTGTCTTAGAGAAGATGTTGGGGAAAGACTTAGAATATATACGTTATGAACCGCTATTTCATTTTTCTAAGAAAGTAGAAAACGCCTTTTTTGTAACCTGTGGCGAGTTTGTTACCTTAGAAGATGGTACAGGAATTGTTCATATGGCTCCAGCATTTGGTGAAGATGACTACAATGTAGGGAAAAAATATAATTTACAGATGGTTCAATATGTGAATGCTAGCGGTGAAATGACTGAAGAAACCGATTGGGCAGGAATGTTTTGTAAGAAAGCAGATAAATTAATTTTAAAAGATTTGCGTGATCATGGTTTATTATTCAAAGTTTATAAATATGAACATAGTTATCCTCATTGTTGGCGTTGTGATTCACCACTTATTTATTATGCTCGTGAATCTTGGTTTATAAAAATGACTGATGTGAAAGAAGATTTAATTAGAAATAATAATACAATAAACTGGATTCCTGAAAATATTGGTAAGGGAAGATTTGGTGATTGGTTAGAAAATATCCAAGACTGGGGTATTAGTCGCAATCGTTATTGGGGAACCCCGCTTCCAGTTTGGGAATGTGAATGTGGACATAAGCATGTTATTGGTTCTATTAGTGAACTAAAGGAAATGTCAAACAATTGTCCTGAAGATATTGAACTTCATCGTCCATATATTGACGATGTAACGATTAAATGTCCAAAATGTGGACAAGAAATGCATCGAGTAGAAGAGGTAATTGACTGTTGGTACGACTCTGGAGCAATGCCTTTTGCACAATGGCATTATCCATTCGAAAATCAAGAAAAATTTGCTCAACAATTTCCTGCTGATTTTATATCAGAGGCTGTTGACCAAACAAGAGGTTGGTTTTATTCATTATTGGCCATATCAACACTGATTTTCAACAAAGCACCTTATCGCAATGTCATTGTTTTGGGGCATGTTCAAGATGAGAATGGTCAAAAAATGAGCAAATCAAAAGGCAATGCGATCGATCCAATGGAAGCATTAGCTGAATTTGGTGCTGATTCAATTCGCTGGTACTTTTATGAAAATAGCGCTCCATGGCTTCCTAATCGCTTCCATAAAGATGCAGTTGTTGAAGGACAAAGAAAGTTTTTAAGGACATTATGGAATACATATGCCTTTTATGTTTTATATGCTGAAATTGACAAGTTTAATCCAACAAAGCATCATTTGGAATATGAATTATTACCAGTCATGGATAAATGGCTATTATCAAAATTGAATACTGTTGTGAAGGAAGCTGACAATAACCTTGCGAACTATAAGATTATTGAGACAGCGAGAATCTTGCAAGATTTTGTTGATGAGATGAGTAACTGGTATGTTCGTCGCTCTCGTGAGCGTTTTTGGGCCAAAGGAATGGAACAAGATAAAATCAATGCTTATATGACGCTTTACACAGCGTTAGTAACTATTGCTAAGGTAGCAGCACCAATGATTCCATTTATGACTGAGGATATCTACCAAAATTTAGTCCGTAGTGTTGATAAAAAAGCAAAAGAAAGTATCCATTTGTGTGATTACCCAGTTCCAGTTCTAGAATGGATTAATAAGGATTTGGAAAACAACATGGAGTTAGTATTAGACGTTGTTGTTATGGGCCGAGCTGTTAGAAATAATTGTAATATCAAGAATCGTCAACCTATTGGCAAAATGTATGTGAAAGCAACAAAACCATTAGGTAAATTCTATGTTGAAATTATTGAGGAAGAACTTAATGTAAAAGAAGTTCTTTTCACAGATAGTATAAGTTCATTTATATCTTATAGTTTTAAACCAAACTTCAAGACGGTTGGTCCAAAATATGGTAAATACATCAACGATATTAAGAATGCACTTCTAGAAATTGATGGTGCGAAGGCAAAACAAGAGCTAGATGTTACAGGTAGTTTAAAACTTAAAATTAAAGAGATTAATGTTGAGTTGGTCAGCGAAGATGTTCAAATTGAAGTTGTTCAACAAGAAGGATTTGCTTCATTGTCTGATAATTATACAGCAGTTGTAATGGATACTACATTGACACCCGAGTTAATTGAAGAAGGGTTCGTTCGGGAAATCATTAGTAAAATTCAGACAACACGAAAAGAATCTGATTTTAATGTTATTGATCATATTGCGATATATGTTTCTGGTAATGACAAAATTACAGACATCATCAAGAAACATATTGATAGTATCAAGGGAGATGTTTTAGCCGATCAAATACATTTTAATCAAGATATCGAAGCGACCAAAAGTTTTAATATCAATGGTGAAAGTGTAAATATCGGTTTGAAGAAATTATCTTGATATATTGACATTCCATAAT
>JAQUVC010000083.1 GCA_028693535.1 Bacilli bacterium | reverse complement strand
TTGTGATTGCACCAAGTATAAATACAGTTAGATACATACTAATAAAAATGTCTAGAAATGGCTTTAAAACCAACCAAAGAGGAGTTTTTAAAATAATCCCAATGATTAAATTAACGATATTCATTAGAAAGCAAAGAGTCGTAAGAATAATTGCTGGCATTGTTGTCATGCTCATATCATAACAAGAAAAGTTTCCTTTAAAAGCGCTTTTAACCATAGCTCCACCATATTTACCATAAACTTGGAGATAACCCCGAGCCCATCGCATTCTTTGCTTCCAAGATTGACGGAACTTTGTTGGCTGTTCATCATAGAATATCGCTTGATTACAATAACCAATTTTTTCACCATTGATAATATTACTAACTGTGAATTCAATATCCTCAGTAAGTAAATAATATTTCCAACCATCATTTTTCTTCGCAATCTCTTTGCTAAATAAAAATCCAGTTCCAGAAATTGCACAGCTAGTGTTTAACAAATAACGACTATAATTCAAATATTTTGATTCTCTTAGAAACCACAACGCATAACCAGCAGATATCCAATTATCACCATAGTTTTTCGAATTACGATAACTAGTAAGAATTTCATACCCATCAGTAAACCCTTTGTTCATTTCTTCAATATAATTTTTCTCTAACACATTATCAGCATCAAAAACAAAGTAGCCATCGAATTCATCACAAGAATAATTTTTCTTAATGTACTCAAATAAATAATCAAGGGCATATCCTTTCCCTTTTTGCTTATTATTTTCTCTTTCTAAAACGATAACCTTCTTACTTCTCGCTACCAATGCTGTATCATCACAACAGTTATCAGCAACAACAAAAGTAGTAATTAAATTTTGAGGATATGTTTGCCCTAAGATACTATCTAACAATTGTTTTATTACCAAGCTTTCGTTTCGTGCCGGAATTAATATTGCATATTTATGATACTTGATTTCTTTATGGGGCTTTGGCTTTTTTATAAATGGAATAATGACAAAGAAGAATTGATAGGAATAGCATGCGAAAAATACAATTCCAATTATTATATTTATTATTTCAATAATGCTCATCTAATCACTTCCTAAATCATCATTTTTTTATTTAACTATGCTGTAACACAAAGATATGCTGTGGTGCAGAGGCATAAGAGTTTTTACAAATGTAAGTTTTAATTTCTTCCCCTTTATGAAAGAAGTACTCTTTATCTAAAAAGTCTTGAGTCGGAGTCATAATCTTATCAATCATATAAAGCAAATTATTTACATCTTTAGCCGTTGGCGCTTCTGATTCAGGAAAACTTAGTTCCCAAGAACTTTCTATAGCAAGGCCATCAACACCATTTAAATGCTCTACAATCTCTTGTTTTGTGTATGTCTCATAATGTACTACGTTCATACGACGATCAATCTCTGCTGCAAAATGGTGCAACATCATGTGGCTCTTTTGAGCATTGTTTAAGCCATCTTTTACCATTTCATTGATGATAATAATGCCATTAGGTTGTAACACTCGTTTCATCTCTTTCAATATCTTTATGATATCATCAAGATGATGAAGTGAATTAGATAAGCAAATAATATCAAATGTAGCTTCATTATATGGTAAATGGTTAGCATCAGCAACCTCAAAGCGAACAAATTCATATGCTGCAAAATTTGTTTGTGCTCGATCCAACATTTTTCTAGATGTATCAATTCCGACTATTTCTTGAAAATCACTGGTAACACTTACTAATATAGAAATAAAATTTCCCACACCTGTTCCAATATCAAGAACTCTTGCTCGCGGGTACTTTTCTAATGCTTTCTTTATTTTCTCCATGGAGAACTCACTTTCTTATTTAAACTATTATAACACATCAGTATATTTTTTGTAAGAACTCGTGTCGATTCATCCTTACTTTAAAGCCATAAACAGTATTTCTTTCACTTTTTCTTTTGTTACTGCTCCTTCATGAACCTTAACATCATCAAGCCAAAAACAAGGTACATAGTAATAATCATAGCTATTTGCTATTTTTGCCTCTTTTGCTTCATTGATACGAACAATCTGCAATTCTTTTAACTCCTCGTTTTCATTGATAACTTCTTCAAGATATTGATCAGCTTGACGGCAATACGGACAAAAACGTAAATAAAAATAAATTATTTTTTTCATAAAGATAACTCCAATCCGTAGGATAATTTTACCATATTTACCCTTTTAAAACAATCTTATTTTTTAGGAAAAAATATTCAGTTTTTATTTGACTTGTTTTATTTTAATGATATAATATCTTGCTAGGAGATATCAAACTATCATATGACATACAAAAATAATTTTGCCGTTCCTGATTACTATCAACATTTTATATGTAAAAGTAAAGATTGTCGTAATAGCTGCTGCCATGGATGGAATATAACCATTTCAATGCAAGAATATTTTAGATTATTAGGTATTAATTGTAATAAACTTTTACGCAAAAAAATAGATGGCAGTTTTTATATTGTAAATCGCCCTACTCAAGATGGCTATGCTAGCATTGTGAAGACTAGTAATGATGATTGTCCTATGCACATGGAGAATGGTTATTGTATGTTACATTATCAATGTGGTGAGAGCATCTTACCGGCCATTTGCCACTACTTTCCCTAGGGGACCAAGAACAATGTTCAACAATGAGTGTTCTTGTTCGAATAGCTGTGAGAAAACACTGGAGTTATTACTAGCTGATGATAAAAGTATAACCTTCGAAATGATGAATCTTTCTTTTGAACTCCCTTTGGGTGTCTCAAAAATTAGTGATGATGTCAGGATTGAGTATCAAAAGATACGGGAATTTACATTTTCAATCCTAAATAATCGTAATTTATCACTCCAAGAAAGACTGATTTCTGTTGGGAAACTTCTTCGTTTCATTAACAATGAAAAAAACAATAAACACCCGCTCGATTTTAATCAGCTTTCGCCAGTTGATTTCATCAAAGAAAACATAGATTTTGAAAAATCTCCTATATACGCTTATGATATTCAAAGACGCCTTGTTTCCTTTTATAAAGACAAAAGTGCAAGCATTCAAAACTATGCAAGTGAAGCTATTTCTTATTATCAAAAGGGAGATAACCCTAGACAATATCAACAAGCGTTAATGCATATATACAAACTTTTTCCAAATATTGAGATTATGTGGGAGAAAATCTTTATAAATCATTTGTTCTTTGATCAATTTCCATTCTCTAATACATGCGAAACATTTTGGGAAGAATTTGAATCTATTATTGGTGTTTACTTATTTACAACATATATTACTTTAGGTTATATGGCAACCAAAGCAACAAAAGAAGATTTTATTGATGTGGTTGCTGCTATATTTAGATTGATTGCTCACACTAATTTTAATCGTAATATTGACATTTTGTTACACAATGAAGGTATTACAACATTAGAACAATTAGCAAGCATCATTATCTAGATTTATTTGCGCAAATAAAAGGGGTACTACTTTTCGTAGTACCCTTTATTGTATTTTAATCTAATTCTAATGAAGGTTCACTATACTTTCGATCTTCTAATTTATGATCCAAAGCAAATAATCCAGGTTTACCATGTAGGTCATAAGCTATAATTAAATCTGTTGCATTCTTTTCTTCTTCACCTTGTTCTTTAACAAACCAGTTCAAAAACTCTTGCGTACGATAATCACTAACCTTTAAAGCCTCTGTATAAATCTGATTAATTGAGTCAGTAACATACTCTTCATGTTTTAACGCTTCAACCAAAGGTTCTCTCAAATCTTTATATCCTTTATCGGGTTTTGCAATTGCTGTTAGAGCAACTTCAAAGCCGTTGTTTTGCAAATACTTAACAAATAGTAAGGCATGATCCATTTCTTCTTTTGCTTGGATATGAAACCAATTAGCAAATCCATTCATTCCTTTGTTTACATAAAAGTTAGCCATATCAAAATAAAGATATGCTGAGTACATTTCTTTATTAATCTGTTCATTTAATAATTTACTTACATTTTCTTTTAACATATTTCCCTCCTGTATTTTAAATACACTTATATTATAGTAGATATTTACAATTGATTCAATTAAAATGCATTTTTATTTCAGATTTTATATGAAGCACCTTTTTTTCAATCAATTGAATCGTCTTGATAAATTCTTCTTCGGGAAAATTAGTGGGGTCATCAATCCCCCAATCTGTGCGTATTTTACATGGAATGTAAGGACATTCAACATTACACCCCATTGTGATAAGATAATCAATTTGGGGAAGTGTTGATAGTAACTTAGGCTTTTGTGTTTCTTCGAGATTAATATGATACAATTTCTCCATTAGCCGAACAGCATCTGGATTTATTCTATCCACTACAGTTGTTCCTGCTGAATAGAAATTTGCGATATCGCTTAGATATAACTTACCAAGTGCTTCAGCTATTTGACTCCTACAAGAATTATGAACACATACAAAAGCAACGTTGATTTTATTCATCATTCACGTTCTTTATTAATTAATTCTTTTGCTTGAGCAATATTAAGCATTCTTCCTGTTGCCAATATTTTACCATTCACTATTAATCCTGGCGTGGACATGACTCCTAATTCCATAATTTTGTTCATGTCAGTAACATGTTCAACAACAACATCTAAACCCAATTGTTTCGTTGCTTCGACGATTGATTTGTAATTTTCTTGTGACTTTTTACAGCAGCCACCTAACGCTTGTATTTTCATTTTCTTCTCCTTATATATTTTTTTCTTGTTAAATAAATAGTTCCCCATA
>JAQUVC010000082.1 GCA_028693535.1 Bacilli bacterium | reverse complement strand
ATCCATAATGATAGCAATATGTCCTGGTAATCTTTCTTTCGCATCATTCATAGAATTCACCTTCTATATATTATACATTATATTAGTGTTTTTTTCTAGATATATCGCATTTTTATTCAGCAGAAATGAGCAATAATGTCATAAAAAGAGCGCTTAATTATGATAGCGCTCTAAATTTATTCTTATTTTTCTAAGCAAGCTCCAATAAAACTTGTAAATAAAGGATGGGGTCGTTGTGGTCGCGATAGAAATTCAGGATGGAATTGACAAGCGACAAACCAAGGATGATCGGCTATTTCCATTATTTCAACAAGATTTGTTTGAGGGTTGATTCCTGAAGCAATCATCCCAAAATTTTCTAAAACATCTAAATACTTATTATTTAATTCATATCGATGACGATGACGTTCTTTAATCGTTGATTTTTGATATGCCTGATAAGCGTGAGTGTCTTTTCTCACATTACAATCATACAATCCAAGGCGTAACGTTCCACCTAGTGAGATTCCTTTATATTGGTCTGGTAAGTAATCAATGACAGGAGTGCTGGTATTTTCCGTAAATTCAGTGGAATTGGCATCTTTAATTCCAACAACGTTTTGCATATATTCTACAACAGCAATTTGCATTCCTAGACAAATACCAAAATATGGAATTTTTTTTGTACGTGCATAACTACATGCCAGCATCTTCCCTTCAATTCCTCGGGGGCCAAAACCACCAGGAACTAAAATACCATGTGCATGTTGCAATAATTCATCAATATTTTCCGCGTTTACTTTCTCTGAGTTAATCCAGTCAATGATTATCTTCTTACCAAAATAATATCCAGCATGTTTTAACGCTTCGCTTATTGATAAATAAGCATCATGTAAATCAGAATATTTACCTACTAAAGCAATTTTAATTTCCCCATGTAAATTTTTAATCTTTTTGATGAGTTCATTCCATTCAGTCATATTCAAAGGGGCTGTAGTTAGTCTGAAATGATGACAAATATACTGATCAACTTTTTGCTTTTCAAATTCACAAACCATTTCATAAAGAATACTGACATCCTTAGCAACAACAACCGCATCTTTATCAACATCACAAAATAAAGATATCTTTTCTCGATAGCTATCATCAATATTAACTTCTGATCGCAGAACAATCATGTCTGGTTGAATACCTAACGATTTTAGTTCTTTAACACTATGTTGTGTTGGCTTTGTTTTAATTTCATTAGCAGAGCGAAGAAACGGCACTAACGTAGTATGAATATAAAATGTATTCTCATAACCAACTTCACGGCGCCACTGTCTAATTGCTTCTAAAAATGGTTGTGATTCAATATCACCAACTGTTCCACCAATTTCTGTAATTATAACATCTGCTTGAGAATTTAATGCTGCTTTACGAATTTTGTCTTTTATTTCATTGGTAATATGAGGAATTACTTGAACCGTTCCACCGTTGTAATCACCGTGTCGTTCTTTTTCAATAACAGACTTATAAATTTTACCTGACGTGATATTAGAATCTTGTGACAAATTTTCGTCAATAAAACGCTCATAATGCCCTAAATCCAAATCTGTTTCTGCACCATCATCCGTTACAAAAACTTCACCATGTTGATAAGGACTCATGGTTCCGGGATCAACATTGATGTAAGGATCAAATTTTTGCATGAACACTTTCAAACCACGGTTTTTCAACAATCTTCCTATACAAGATGCTGTTATTCCCTTTCCAAGACTAGAAACAACACCTCCAGTAACAAAAATATACTTTGCCATAATAATTCCTCCTCATGATATAAAAAAATCTCCCACAGGGGAGATTCATTTTCTAATTGCGCAATCTTTAGCGCCCTTATTATTATAGCAAAACTTTTTTTATAAATCAAGATATTTTTCTATTTTTAATCTTTTTAATCCACTTCGCTATCTCATTAACAATGATAATTACAAAGGCTAAACCAAAGCATAATGCCAAGTGGGCAAACGATAGCGCTTCAAGCTTAAAGATTTTTGCTAGTGGACTTACATAAATAATTAATAATTGTAATCCTAAGCCCAATATAAACGCAAAAATTATATACTTGTTATTAAAAGTTTGGCGTGAAAAAATAGATTTTTCACTTTTCACATTAAATGCATGAAGTAGTTGCACAGTTGCCAGTGTAAGAAACGCCATTGTTTGACCAAGATAATTATCTGGATTGATTGTGTGACCTATAATATACGCTGTTAATGTTAGTATACCAATAACAAGTCCTTGCCATGCAATGGAAAATCCCATTTTATTGGCGAAGAAACTTTCTTTTTTATCACGTGGTTTTTGTTCCATTACTTTTTCATCTGGTTTTTCTAGCCCGATGGCAAAAGCAGGAAGACTATCTGTAATCAAATTAACCCATAGTAAATGCATTGGTAATAAAGGAACACCTAAAGTCAAACTGGAAAATGCAGTAAGCAAGGAAGCAAATAGAATTGTTATGATTTCTCCTATATTGCTAGATAATAAGTATTTAACTGTCTTCTTAATATTTTCATAAATGCCTCGCCCTTCACGAACAGCATTGATTATTGTTGCAAAATTGTCATCAACAAGAATCATCGCTGCGGCTTCTTTCGAAACATCAGTTCCAGTAATTCCCATTGCACAACCAATATCTGCTGTTTTTAAAGCGGGAGAGTCATTTACGCCATCTCCTGTCATAGCTACAACTTTACCTTTTTTTTGCCACATATCTACAATTCGCACTTTATCTTCTGGGGCTACACGAGCATAGACAGAATACTTTTCAATATTTGCAAACAATTCTTCATCCGTTAGGTTATGTAGTTCTTCACTCGTAATTGCTACTTCCCCAGCTCGTAGAATACCAAGTTCAGTTGCGATTGCTGAAGCTGTAATTACATGGTCTCCTGTTATCATAATTGTTCGCATGCCTGCAGCTGTTGCTACTTGAATTGCTTCTTTTACTTCTGGTCTGGCAGGATCAATCATACCTACTAAGCCAACAAATTGATAGTCTTTTTCCAAATATTCACTGTTTATTTTTTCTTCGCTTGGAACATCATCTAGGTATTTGATTGCTACTGCTAAGACCCTTAAAGCTTCAATTCCCATTTCTTTGTTTGCTTCAATTGCATTTTGCTTGTTGAAATTATTAAGTGAACGCTCAATAATAATATCGGGAGCTCCTTTTGTAATGGATAATATTTTCCCATTATACCTAACGATAACGGTCATCATTTTTCGTTCCGAATCAAACGATAGTTCTTCCAGGCGTGGAAAGGACTCCTCAAGACTATTCGTATGTAAACCAAACTTATGGTTCGCTTCAATTAATGCCGTCTCAGTAGGATCTCCAACTCGTTTTTTAACACCATCAATGATCGATATTTTTGCATCGCTACATAAAGCAAAGTAAGTTAACATTTCTTTTTCTTTTAATACTAAATCACTATCAATCGTTTTAATTGTTTGGCAGTATGTTTTCAGCACTGTCATTTTATTTTGAGTCAATGTGCCAGTTTTATCGCTGCAAACAATTGAAGTACATCCCAAAGTCTCTACAGCTGGCAATCGTTTTACAATCGCCTTTTGACGAGCCATCTTTTCCACACCAATTGCTAGCACAACCGTTACTACTGTTGACAAGCCTTCAGGAATAGCAGCCACAGCTAAAGCAATACTTGTCTTGAATGCCTTTAACATACCTTCGCTACTTCCTAGCCATTCCAATAAGAATACAACTAAACAAATAAAAATTGCAACCAATCCTATTGTTTTACCTATTTGATTTAATTTAATTTGTAATGGTGTAGGTTCCGTTTTTGTTCCAATTAACATGGAAGCAATTTTACCAATTTCGGTATTCATTCCTGTTTTAACAACAACTGCAACTCCCCGTCCATAAGTAACAAATGTAGATGAGAAAAGCATGTTTTTACGATCACCAAGGGGAATATTTTCTCCTTGGATAGAATTCGTTGTTTTATTGACAGGAACACTTTCACCCGTTAAGGCACTTTCGTCAACTTGTAATTTTGCTTGTTCGATTATTCTTGCATCGGCAGGAATAAAGTCGCCTGCATCTAAAAAGATAATATCACCAGGAACCAAATGTGAAGCTGGTATGATTTGCACTTCAGAATTGCGTAACACCTTAGCATTAGGGCTTGACAATTTTTTGAGTGCTTCCAATGACTTTTCTGCCTTGCTCTCTTGAACAACCCCTAAAATTGCATTAATCAAAACCACAATAAAAATGATTAGACTTTCAATCCACTCATGGATATCCACTATAATTGAGACTATTGCCGCAATTAAAAGAATGATGATTAAGACATCATTAAATTGCCTCAAAAAACGTAAAATCCACGGTTTTTTCTTAGCTTCTTGTAACACATTAAAACCATGTTCTTCTTGTCTTTTAATAATCTCTTCTTTTGTTAAACCTTTTTGAGAATTCACATTTAATTCTTTTAAAACTTCACCAAATTCTTTTGTTACAAACATTTTTTCCCGCTCCTCTAGATAAAAAAAGCAAAACCTTTGTTATAAGGTCTTGCTTATCATCTAAATGACTACTATATCCGGGATTTACCGTGTTGACGAATATAGTATTTTAGCTACTCCCCTTGATAAAACTTGTAATTAAATAGTATCATAAGGGGCTCTTTTTGTCAATTATGGAATGTCAATATATCAAGATAATTTCTTCAAACCGATATTTACACTTTCACCATTGATATTAAAACTTTTGGTCGCTTCGATATCTTGATTAAAATGTATTTGATCGGCTAAAACATCTCC
>JAQUVC010000009.1:14621-23176 GCA_028693535.1 Bacilli bacterium | reverse complement strand
GGTAATAAATGGCATAGTATCTATTCCCTACACTTCTTTTGAACGACATTACTTTTTCTATCTCATAGCTCTTTTTCAAACTGTATTTCCTGTTCATTTTTCCTCCATTCAGCAACAAAAAAGACCACTCCTAATCATGATTGACATTCGAGTGGTCCAAGTTTATCTTTTTGTTATGCTGTTAATTGCTTTCTGCCTTTTCTACGTCTACTAGATAAGACATTTCTTCCACCAACAGTTGCCATACGAGCACGGAAGCCGTGTGTTTTAGCGTGTTTTCTTTTATTTGGTTGGTATGTTCTTTTCATAGAGAGCACCTCCTATACTAAACCATGCTTGTACATTATACTACAACAAGGGTCTTAAGTCAAATACTTTTTTTCTTTTATCCTAGTAGACTTTTAAAGTCAACTTTGTATAATATTTCTGTTGTTATGTTGTCTTTATCTGTATAAATTCCTTTTACATAGATATATTCAATATCTATTGTTTTGTTTACTTTGCTGGTCATTGCTACGGATGTTTCTACTGTAGAAAAATAATAGTAGTTATAAAGCCCTCCAATTGGATAAATTTCTTTATCGCTTGTAACAATAAATGCTTGATAATCTAGATGGAACTTCTCGCTTGAGTTGATAAGGTTTATCGTATTGGTGATTGTGTAGTTTGTTGAATCGCTTACTGGTTCATTTGCTTTTACAGAAAAGTTAAGTTTTCCCAAAACCGTTGCTTTATCAGAAAACTTTGCACTGTTAAGCTCACTTTTCTTTAATTTTATGATTTCTTCAGCAAAGGTTAGCGTTCTTTTTAATGTTTCCTCTTCGCTTCTTTTGTAATTGTATTGGATTTTCCCAAACAATTTTTGATATCCATCGCCACTAATTGTTTGATTGCTCATCATTGTATGAATCGTTGGGGCACTTGTTGAACTCCAATAATCCACTCCAGAAATATAATCCATTGTTCCCATGTTTGTTAATCCACTGAATTGAAAACGAACATTGTTCAACGCAGTTGCATAATTATTATAAAGGTATGCTGTATAAGAATGTTTTATAGCAACTGTTCCGGTTGCACTTTTTGTTATTGCATTCGTTGACTTGATATAAGGATCTATTTCATAATTATAGTTTACATGTTCATATTCTGGTACAACAACATAATTGTATTCGGGGAAAAAGCTAAACAATGCCCAAAAAGCAATAAATGCATACACTACTGTTATTAAAATAATAGTAATATTATTTAATTTACTTGGAAAGTTTAAAATTCCACCACTTTTTTCTTTTTTTATTTCTTGTTTTTTTGCTTTTACGTTTTCCATTTTCGCCAACTAGTAAACTTCTGTTTACTGCCTCCATTCTTTTTAATATAATGCTGTTAATATTTTACCATAAAATATTTTTTTTGCAATATGTTTTTTCTTTTTGTTGTTTTCTCTTTCTATATTATATAAAACATTTTATTCTTTTCCCACATATTAACTTTGGGAAAACTTAAGGAAAACGATCTTTTTTATTCCCCTTTTTTTCCACAGTGAATTTGTGGAAAAGTTTTTTCATTTTTCTATTTATTATTATTGCCTTTTGTGTTATTATTTATGTATAGAAATAACGAGAGGGGTTTTTTTATGCGCGGTGCTATCACATTATGGCAAGAAACTCTCAATATGCTTAAGGAAGAAATAAATGAGGATGATTTTAATTCACTGTTTGCTGAATTAACCGAAATTTATAAAGCAGATGGGGGATATATATATATTCCTGTTGCTCGTTCTTTTGATAAGTTCAGAATTGAGAAGTTTTACGTCGATAAACTTAATAAATTGGTAGCTAAGATTTCTGAGGAACTTGTAAAATTCAAGTTCATAACCAAGGCTGAAGTTGAAAAAGAAATAGAAGAGCAAGCAAAAGAGCCTTTGCAAACACCAGATCTAAGCAATGCTACACGCACATTATCTCCAACATACACATTTAACACTTTTGAAGTAGGAGAAAGCAACCGCTTTGCCTTTATCTCTGCTATGAAAACTGCAGAATCTGCGGAATCAGCAGAAAAAATGTATAATCCTTTGTATATTTTTGGTGATGTTGGTCTTGGGAAAACTCATTTGATGTCTGCGATAGGAAACTATATTCTTGATAACAAAATTGATTCAAAAATTCTTTATGTGAGTAGTCAAAAATTTGCTGAGGATTACTTTCTCGCAACCAATAAAAAGAAAGGTACTGGCGACGGAGTTGAAAGAATTGAAGCTTTTTATTCTAAATATCGCGATGTAGATGTTCTTTTAATTGATGATATTCAATTTCTTCAGTCAAAGAAGTGGTCGCAAGAAGAATTTTTTAAAGTTTTCGAACATCTTATCGGTTTAAATAAGCAAATTGTAATAACCTCCGATAAACCTGCTAATGAATTGACTGACATCATGCCTAGATTGCGATCACGTTTTAATTGGGGTCTTTCTGTAGATATCAAACATCCTGATAAGAGTTTAAGAGTTAATATCTTAAAAAGCAAGCTTTCAACTTTAATTAAGGACCCTAGTGATGTTCCTATTGAAGTTTTAGATGCTTTAGCTGATTACTTTCCAAGCAACATTCGTGATTTAGAGGGTGCTTTAAGAGGTTTTGTCACCTATTGCATTTGTTTAAATATTCCTTTCACGGTTGAAAACATGTTTACAGCACTAGAAAACACTCTTCCCAAAGAAAAAGACCTTAAAACAGGTTCTTCCTCTTCAAAAATCATCGATCTAACGAAAAACATTATTGCTAATTACTATAAAATTGCTGTTTCTGATTTGACTTCTCAATCACGAAAGCAAAAAATAACCTATGCTCGCCATATTTCCATGTTTATCTTACGTGATAAATTCAATATCCAATTAAAAACAATTGGAGAAGCTTTTGGAAACAGAGATCATGCGACAGTTTCTTATGGAATAGATAAAATAGTTTTTATGCAACAAAATGATCCTTTGGTTAAAAACGATATTGAAATTTTACTAAAAAGTATAGAGAAATAAAGAGTTTTCCACCTTTCCACCCCCTTAATAATAAGTAATAAAAATAAATAATAATAAAGGAGCCTTTTATGATTTTTACAATTAATAGAGATCTATTATTGCAGAACTTAACTTCAGTAAGCAAAGCGCTATCTACGAAAGCGCAAATGCCTGTATTAACAGGAATTAAAATCGATGTTGAAAACAACAAAATTTTACTTACAGCATCAAACAGTGAAATTTCTATTCAAGCCTGTATTGATGATAAAAAACATGTAAAAGTAGAAGAAGAAGGAACTTTTGTAGCTCCAGGAAAATATTTAATCGAACTAGTAAAGAAAACTGAAGCCAAAGAGATATATTTTGAATCTTTTGAGGAAAATGCCATAAAAATATTGGCAGACAAAAGTAATTTCACACTAAATGTTCTTTCAAAAGATGATTACCCCGTAATTTCTTTTGCTGATTCACCAACTTTTATCACATTAGATGCAATAAACTTAAAACAAATTATTAGAAAAACAACTTTTGCTGTTTCTTTATCTGAATCAAGAGTGATATTAACCGGTGTTTCTGTGGCAACACAAGGGAACTTGTTAGAGGTTGTTTCAACAGATAGTTATAGACTGGCAAAGAAGCAGATTAAATTTAATGTTGATTATCCAGAAATCAAGGTAGTTATTCCAGGAAAAAGCCTGGATGAGTTGAATAAAATCGTTGATGAAGGAGAAACTCTTGTTGAAGTTCACATAAGTCACACAAAAGCACTATTTAAGTATAAGAATTTATTGTATCAAACAAGACTAATAGATGGAACATTCCCTAACACCAACAGTTTAATTCCTTCAGAGTTTTTAACAAGTATTAAATTCAATAAAAACGAACTCATTTCAGCAATTGAAAGAGCAGCAGTTTTTACTAACATGGATTCTTCAAACATTATTAAATTAACACTAAATAGCGACAAAACAGTTGAAATAGCTTCAACAACCAATGAAATAGGAGCTGCACAAGAAGAACTAAATCCAATTGAATGCACTAATGTTGTTCCATTCCAAATTGCTTTTAGTTCAAAATACTTCTTAGAGGCAATAAAATCGTTTGATTCTACAGAAATAACAGTTCATTTCACTGGAGAAGTAAGACCGTTCATAATAACAGGTGAATATGATCGTAACTTAATCCAATTAATCTTGCCTGTAAGAGTTTCATAACATAAAAAAAAGAGCCTAACGGCTTTTTTTTATGTTAAATCGATAAGACTGAACAATTCTAATAGATCTTTTTGTAATAGATCTTTATTCGTTTGATCGTATCTTTCTAGGGTTGTGATGTCAAAGACACTGATTCCTTCTGCTTGTAGATTTTTAATAATAGATTTTTCTTGCAAAGCAGGAAGAACGATGGCAGATTTTGTAAATTCTTTCGCTTGTTCTTGAAGTTTTTCTAAAGAAACCTTTGGAGCTCTTCTATTTTTGCTATATCCATTAGGAACAACGTACTTAATTTTTGTTAAATCAATATCGTTGTCGATAAAATATTGGATTGTATTGAAGAATCCACCCAATCCTAGGCTATCTAAACCAACAACGATTAAAATATGCTTGCTGAATTCCAACAAAACCTCTGTTAAACGGTTGCTTGAAGGAGGAAAATCAACAAAGATATAATCAAAATAGCTACTACAATCAGTAATTAGCTTTTTAATTACTCTTTCCTGGTTTCTTTCTAAAGTAAGTTTCATAGAAAGTTTGTCAGTATTTAAAGTTTTGATCAAATATAGATTTTCTCGAGCTTCAATAAGGATATCTCCTAGTTCAGCATGGCCTGCTAACCAGAATTCTAGATAATTATCGTTTGTATCAAAGATTTTATCCTCGATACCAAAAATTTTAAAGATACTATTTTGGTCATCCGCACTAATAATCAATACTTTTTTACCCAAAGTAGCATAATAATGTGCTAAGAAACCAATGAAAGTACTCTTGCCGACGCCACCCTTCTTGCAAAAAGTAGAAACAACAGACATTATAGGCCCTCTCTTTCTAATTTCTCAAGAACTGCTTCTTCAATATACTGAGAAAACTGTAAACTCTTCTTCGCAGCAGCAATCTTTACTCTTACTCTTAAATCCTTTTCCATAACAGCAGTGTACTTCTCTTTTTCGCTAACGCGAGTTTGTTTCGTAGCGGGTGTTAATGGATTTTCTCGCTTTTGAAACGGGAACGATGATCTGTTCATCTTGGTAATCCTCCTTATCATAAATATATACACAAACACATAAAAACATATATACATAAAAGCACATATAAACATATACACATACACATATATACATAAATATCTTGTTTTTTTGTCTAAAAACACAGGTAAAACAAAGTCCCTTAGTTGTCGAAACTCAGAGATATCGATAAAAAAGTTAAAAAAAACTAAAAACTCGCTTTTCTAAAACCATCTAGTTTCAAACTGAAAATGCAACCCTATCAAAACCATTAAAAATTTCGTTTCAAATCGATTTTACATCAAAATAGGTAAAGTTATTAGGGGTGTGCTCTTGAAATCAACAAGCAAAAAAATACAGGGGTCAAAAATTCGGTAAAAAAAGGGGTAAAAACCATTTTTGTGGTTTTTGAAGTGTAAATAAAGGTATAAACCTATTATCGATAAATATATAAACAAATAAATAAAAGAATAAAAACGTATATACATAAATACGTAAAACAACATATACATATTTACTGTTTATCGACTGTTGAAAAAGGAAACGCAAAAAACATTTTTTCTAAAAACATTTTTATAACACAAGATAAAAAAGCGCGTATGGCTTATTGTTTTATATTTACTTTCATATTATACAATAATTAAAAATAGAAAGCAAGACTTTATATGTATTTATGTAAATATTTATTTATTATTAAATATTGAGTTAGATCCTTAAAAACAAAGGGAACAAATAAAAAGGCAAAAAGAAAAAGTGTATGTAAATACATATATACATAAAAGTAGAGGGCTGTTTATTAGAAAAGGGAAAAAACAACCCTTTTTTTGAAATAAATACATATATATGTATATACAACAAGATATATTTGAAAAGAAAAGATATAGTTACGACAAATAATAAAGAAAAAAAGCGTTTAATTTAAAAAGTCTTATCTCGTTCAACAAACATAATCGGTATATTTGTATATATATAAACTAGAACAACTTAAATTAATCATGAATCTTGAAAACATCGTCAATATTGGGAGAAAACAGAGGAATCTAAGACATAAAAGGTTCTGCTATTTAATGAATATATCAGTATATATGTATATACATAGACTAAAGCAATCTAAAATAAGCAGCAACAATAAAAAACATCGTTAGTATCATGAAAAAGCAGAAGAATTCAATAGAAAAGCTCTATCATTTAATAAACATATCAGTATATATGTATATACATAAGAAAAGTACAGTTTTGATCCTGTTATAAAATGTAGGTTTAAAAATATTAATAAGAAAGAAACATCATTAGAAGACTGGAAGAGAAGAAAAGCATAAAGATATCAGTAAATACGTATATACTTCTGCTACATAGTTGTTTTTAATTGATTAGAAAGAATAACATTATCTCAAGCAATGAAAAAAATGAACTATTGTATGAAAAAGAAAATCTTCGAATAGAACATATACTTATACTATATATATGTATATACAGATATAAATAAAAATAGTTAAAGAAAAAAGCATAAAAAAGCAGGAAAAGAATCAAAGGATACTCAGCACAAAGCAACATTGGCAGATCTATTGTGTCATGATTATATACATAAATACGCATATAAGGCACATCGTGAAAATAAAAAAGCATAATTGGGTATTCGTCTGGTGATAAAAAAGAAATTATCAACACTCAGGGGAGTTTGTTTTGATGAACAGGCAAATAAAAGCAAAGAAGTGGATAGAGGATAAAAGTTAGAAAGCTAATTAAAAAGGCCAAACAAGCACCACATATACATATATACATACAAAAAATAATGAGCGAAAGTAAAAGCGTGAAAAAACGCCCTATTTTCGCTTTTTTTATAAAAAAACGATGACAAACAGGAAAGAGCCGAAAAAAGCGATTAGAGGCGAAAAAAAGGGCGAAAAATCAAAAGCTTCAAAAAAAGTTAAAAAAACACTAGGAAAAAGGAAGAATTTGTGGTATAATAAGTATAATAGTAAAAGGAAAAAGATATGACTAAAATCACGATAAAAACAGAATATATTAATTTAGGACAATTTTTAAAATATGTAGGTATTATTGGTAGCGGAGCACAAGCAAAGGCTTTTTTATTAGAGCAAACAGTATTGGTTAATGGCGAGCAGGAACAAAGAAGAGGGAGAAAGCTCTATAAGGACTTTATTATAGAGATAGAAAAGAAAAAATTCGTTATAGGTAAAGATAATGTTTTATCTTAGTGAGGTAAAATTGACAAAATTTCGTTGCTACGAAACATATGCAGTTCAATTTATTCCCCATATTAATATTATTGTTGGGAATAACGCTGTAGGAAAGACAAGTTTAGTCGAAGCCATATATTGCTTAGGTCTAACAAAATCACATAAAGCAACAAACGATAGTGAAATGATAAAAAACGGGGAAGAAGTCGCTGTAATAAAAGGATTTTTTCAAAACAATGAAGAAAAAGATGAAATTGTTTTATCAATTTCAGAAAAAGGGAAAAGAGTTAATAAAAATAATAAAATAGAAAGTACCTTAAGTAAGTATTTGGGTTATTTTAGTATTGTTATGTTTTGTCCTGAAGATTTGGGGCTTGTAAATGGAGTTCCTGTCTTTCGAAGAAAATTTTTAGATGTGAATATTGGACAAATAAACAAGAAATATTTAAAGAGTCTAATCAATTATCGAAAATTATTAAAGCAAAGAAATGAAGTGCTAAAGGTATTCAATGAAAAGCAAGGATATGATGACCGATTTCTAAAAATCATAACAAATGCAATGATTGATGAAGCAAAAACGATAATAGAAGAGCGTAAGAAGTTTATTTTTTTATTAAATAAACATCTTTTTGGGAAATGTGATTATATTAGTGGAGAAAAAGAAGAAGCAAAACTAGTTTATAACCCTAATTGTGATGTGGATAACTTGTTTAAAGAAAGCGAACTAAAAAAAACATTAGATAGACTAACGAAAACAACAAATTGGGGGCCTCATCGTGATGATTTTTCTATTTTAATAAATGGAAAAGAAGCAAGTAAATATGCATCTCAAGGGCAACAAAAGACAGCGGCCTTGTCAATGAAATTAGGCCTTGCTGATTTGATTAAGACACAAACAGAACGAATTATTGTCATTCTCGATGATGTTTTTGGAGAATTGGATCTTGAAAGGCAAAACAGAGTCTTAAAATTGCTAACATTTGATGATCAAATCTTTATAACAACAACAACGATTGACAATTTATCAGAACAAGTATTAAAAGATAGCCAAATAATACATATAGAAAATGGTGGTGAATGAAATGGAAGAAAAGCAAGTTGTAAAAAGCACATATGAAGGGTCAAA
>JAQUVC010000009.1:0-14521 GCA_028693535.1 Bacilli bacterium | reverse complement strand
ATTGAAGTTGAAATTGCAATGCAATATACCGATGATTACAATAGTAATATTTATTCATTTATAAATAATATTTATACTCCTGAGGGAGGTACTCATGAAGAAGGATTTCGTAATAGTTTAACAAGAGTACTGAATTCTTATGGGAAAAATGCTAACTTGTTTCGAAAAGATGAAGGGTTTACAGGGGATGATGTCCGCGAAGGATTAACAGCGATTATTAGTTGTCGCCATCCAGATCCTCAATTTGAAGGACAAACAAAAGCAAAATTAGGGAATACCGAAGTAAGAAGAATCACTTCACAAATATTATCAGACGGATTAGACGCCTTTTTAAAAGAAAATCCATCAACAGCAAAAAATATTATTGAAAAAGCAATCATGGCGTCTCGGGCTCGTGTTGCTGCTAAGAAAGCAAGAGAAGCTACAAGAAGAAAAACCCCTCTCGAGACCTTAGGATTTGCGACGAAACTAGCGGATTGTCGATCTAAAGACCCTAGTGTTAGTGAAATATATATTGTCGAGGGTAATTCTGCTGGTGGAAGCGCTAAAGGTGGTAGAGACAGCGAGTTTCAAGCAATTTTACCTTTAAGAGGTAAAGTTTTAAATGTTGAGAAGTCAAGACTAGATAAAGTTTTAGGAAATAAAGAAATAATTTCTATGATACAAGCGTTTGGAACAGGAATCGGGGATGATTTCAACATCGAACACGCTCGTTATCATAAAATAGTCATTATGACAGATGCCGATGTCGATGGAGCGCATATTAGAACCTTGTTATTAACGTTTTTTTATCGGTTTATGCGACCACTGATTGAAAAAGGGTATATCTATATTGCCCAACCGCCACTATATAAAATATCTTTAGGTAAAAGACTAGAATACGCTTATAGTGATTTGGAATTACAAAAGATTCTAGAGACATTCCCTAAAGCATCAAAACCCAATCTTCAACGATATAAGGGATTAGGAGAAATGAACGATGAACAGCTGTGGGAAACAACAATGGATCCCGCAGCAAGAACCCTATTGCAAGTTTCACTAGACGATGCAATTGAAGCAGATACGATATTTAGTATGCTAATGGGTGATGATGTAAAGCCAAGAAGAGATTTTATTGAAGAAAATGCTGTTTATGTTCAGAATTTAGATGTATAGGTGGTGTAACGAGTGGAAAAAGAAACTGAAAAAAAACTTCCTGAAAGAGAAAAGGAAGTAGAAAAGGTAAACTTAGAAGAGGATCTTGAAATCGTTGACCACGTTGTTGATGGCCATCATTTAGGAGGAGTCAAAGAAATTGATTTAGGAAAAGAAATGAAGACTTCCTTCTTAAGTTATGCAATGAGCGTTATTGTAGCACGAGCACTACCTGATGTTCGTGATGGAATGAAACCAGTCCATCGCCGTATTCTATATGCAATGGATGAATTAGGTGTTGCGTCAGATAAACCATACAAAAAATCAGCGCGAATCGTCGGTGATGTAATGGGTAAATATCATCCTCATGGGGATTCAGCAATCTATGATTCAATGGTTAGAATGGCACAAGATTTTAGTTATCGCTATCCGTTGGTAGACGGACAAGGAAATTTTGGTTCTGTTGATGGCGATGAAGCAGCAGCAATGCGTTATACAGAAGCAAGAATGAGTAAAATCGCAATGGAATTACTTCGTGATTTGGGTAAAAATACAGTTGACTTTCAAGACAACTATGATGGAAGTGAAAGAGAACCCATTGTTTTACCATGTCGCTTTCCTAATATATTAGTAAATGGAGCAACAGGAATTGCCGTTGGTATGGCAACAAACATTCCTCCTCACAATTTAACTGAGGTCATAGATGGAATTTTTGCTTTGATTAAAAATCCAGAAATTTCAATTGAAGGATTAATGGCTTACATAAAAGGTCCAGACTTCCCAACAGGAGGCTGTATCATGGGTCTTAGTCAGGTTAGAAAAGCGTACATGACTGGTAATGGGGCCATTACAGTTCGTGCGAAGTGTGAAATCAAAGAACTAGACAATGGAAAAAAAGAAATTATTATTACAGAAATTCCCTATCAAGTAAACAAAACCAGGTTAATGGAAAGAATTGCTATTACTGTTAACGAAAAAATAATCGAAGGCATTACTGGATTGCAAGATGAGTCAACCCGTAAAGGCATGCGAATAGTAATTGAATTACGCCGTGATGCGAATCCTAATGTTGTTTTAAACAATCTATATAAACATACACAATTGCAATCGACATTTGGTATCAATATTTTAGCATTAGTCAAAGGACAACCAAAAGTACTCAATTTAAAAGAAGTATTGGAATGCTATTTAGAGCATCAAATTGAAGTTATTACAAGAAGAACACAATACGATTTAGAAAAAGCAGAAGCTAGAGCCCACATTTTAGATGGATTGTTAATTGCTTTGAGTAATATTGATGCTGTTATTCAACTAATTAAGCGTTCTAAAACAACAGAAGATGCTGTGAAGGGTTTAATAGAAACATTTAACTTAACAGAAATTCAAGCAAAAGCAATTCTTGATATGAAGTTGCAGCGGTTAACAGGGTTAGAAATCGATAAGTTAAAAGAAGAATTGGCTTCTTTAAAGAAAGCAATCATAGAATATAAAGAAGTGTTAAAAAGCAACACAAAAAAACTAGAGATTGTTGTTGGGGAACTAACAGAAATGAAGGAAAGATTCGGCGATGCTCGTAACAGCGAAATTAGCTTAAGTGATGATTTGGTCATTGAAGATGCCGATTTGATTCCAATTGAAGATGTCATCATTACGGTTACTAGTAAAGGGTATGTAAAACGAATGACAGTTGATACATATCGTGCGCAAAATCGTGGTGGTAAAGGAATTACTGGAGCTAAAATCTCGGATGCTGATTATGTTGAGCGAGTTTTATTTACTTCAACACATGATACCTTGCTTTTCTTTAGTAATTTTGGAAAAATATATCGCTTAAAGGCGTTCCAAATTCCAATTTCAAGTCGTATCGCAAAGGGTTTGCCAATCGTTAACATTTTAAACTTTGATGATAATGAAAAATTAGCAGCGGTTGTTAACGTTAGGGAAGATGAGACCAATGGGTACTTATTATTTGCAACGCGTCGTGGAATTGTTAAAAAGACAGAAATTTCAGAATTTAGTAATATTAGAACCAACGGAATAAAAGCGATTCTTTTAAATGAAGATGATGAACTATTTGAAGTTTCCGTTACTGATGGTGAAAAAGACATCATTTTGGGTGCTTCAAATGGGAAAGCAATTCGCTTTAGTGAATCAGATATCCGTCCAATGGGAAGAATTGCTGCTGGAGTTCGCGGATTAAAAGTTGAACCAGGGCAGCAAATGGTAGGAATGGCAATTGTTAACACAGATGGTGATGAAATTGTCATTGCTACAGAAAAAGGATATGGTAAGCGTACTAATGTTGATGCGTTTAGAGTTCAGGTTCGTGGAGGAAAAGGAGTAAAAGCTTTAAATATAACTGCCAAAAACGGTAAGATGATCTCTTTATCAACAGTGCGAGGAGATGAAGATTTACTGGTTGTTACTGACAAAGGAATGATCATTAGAACGCACTTAGACCAAATCTTAACCGTTGGAAGAGACACGCAAGGAGTTTGCATTATCAAGCTTAATGATGGTCATACAGTCGCTTCAATAGCTATTGTTCCACGAAGTGAAGAAGTTGAAGATGGTTTAGAAGAAGAGAATGAAGGATTCACATATGATGAAGATTATGTTTTCCGTGATGAGGAAGAAAAGGAATAATTTGTGATAAAACTATTTAAACATAATGGGCTTTTTGCCCTTTATAGTATATATGTCCTTATTGTTTTAATTATGACCGTTCCAGCCTTAACTTTTTTTATCGGAGTTAATTGGTTTTGTACGGAAAGCATTTATATTATCTATTTAGGTGGAGTTTCTTTTGTTAATACATTGTATGTTGTTCTTAAAAGTAGTGGTTTTGTTTTAGCAATCCTATTAACAAGTATCATTAATAAGAAACTACTCGTCGTTACGAAGGATTATGATAGCCGATTAGAAAACAATGTAACTATTATTAAAGCATATGATAAATTTAAAATAGACATCGTGGCAATGGTTCCTTTTATCATTGATCTAGTTACTGCCTATATTTCGTATTTCTGGTTGTATAAGAAAAATCCCAATACAGCGATAATCATTCTCATATTACTTAGTTTTTGGGAAGTTGTGATTGTGAAGGCAACACTAGATAACCTTATAAGTCTCGCTAAATTTGTTAAAAAAACGAATAATGTTTGACAAACTAAAATAAAGCATATATAATATGCGTAATTACATAACCTGTGATAAGACATAGTATAAAGCAAACTACACTTTAGAGACTTGATGGTTGGTGAAAATCAAGGAGTAGCCTTTAGAATCTACCTTGGAGGAGAAGTAAAACTTCCGGTTAATTACCGTTACCAATTATTTAAGCGAGATACTAGAGTCTAACTAGGGTGGTACCGCGGAGAAATTCGTCCCTTATATATAATTTTTATATATAAGGGTTTTTTATATTTTAGGAGGGAAATATGATTGATATTAGATTAATTAGAGAACAAGTTGAAGAAGTAATTGCTAAATTAGCAACAAGACAAAAAGATTTTAGTTATTTACGTGAAGTAAAAGCAAAAGATGAAGAAAAAAGAAATTTACTCATTCAAGTAGAAAACCTAAAAAAGGAAAGAAACGAAAAAAGTAAATTAGTTGGGCAATTGAAACGAGAACAAAAAGATGCTACAGAAATTTTAGCAAGCGTTGCGCACATTGGCGATGAAATTGCAGAATTAGATGAAGTTGTGAGTCGGCTAGATAAGGAAATCACTTTTTCTTTGTTGATGACTCCGAATATATTGCATGAATCGGTTCCAATTGGTAAAGACGAAAGTGAAAATGTTGAAATACGTAAATATTTAACACCAACAACCTTTAGTTTTACACCCAAAGCTCATTATGAATTAGGGGAAAAATTAGACATCCTTGATTTTGAAAGAGCAGCGAAGATTACAGGCAGTAGATTTGTTGTTTATAAAGGGTTGGGGGCACGACTAGAACGATGCTTGATCGCCTTTATGATGGATTTGCATAGCAAAAGGCATGGCTATACAGAAATAATACCACCATATATTGTCAATCGTGAAAGCATGACAGCAACTGGGCAATTACCAAAGTTTGAAGAAGATGCGTTTAAATTGGTGAACGGAAATGGCGACTGGTTTTTAAATCCAACCGCAGAAGTGCCAACGATCAATATGTATCGCAATGAGGTAATCGATTTTGGTAAATTACCAATATATCATTGTAGTTATACAATGGCTTTTCGTTCTGAAGCAGGGAGTGCAGGGCGAGACACGCGTGGTTTGATTAGAACTCATCAGTTTAATAAGGTGGAACTAATTAAACTAACTAGTGCTGAAACTTCATATATGGAACTTGAAAAAATGTTGTTAGATTCAGAAGAAGTATTAAAACAATTAAAGCTTCCGTATCATGTGATTTCTCTTTGTAGTGGTGATATGGGATTTGGAATGGCAAAAACATATGATATTGAAGTTTGGTTACCAAGCCAAAACACGTATCGTGAAATAGGCAGCATATCTAATGCGGAAGACTATCAAGCACGACGAGGAAATATTAAAACCAAGCGAGACAAAGATGCAAAACTGGAGTATGTACATACCTTAAACGGCTCAGGATTAGCTGTAGGAAGAACCCTAGTGGCAATCATGGAAAACTACCAGCAAGAAGATGGTTCAATCAAAATACCAGAAGTACTTATCCCTTATATGGGAGTAGATGTAATCAAATAGAGGAGGATCTATGCTAGATATAAACATATGTTTACAACAAAATGATAGTGACAAACCCCTGGTTTTAGGGCTTTTTATCAATCAAAAAGTAGAAATTGATGATAAAATCAACGACGACATTGAAGAGTTAATCAAAAGCAAACTGATTAAACTAGAACTAGGAGAAACGAATAAAATTACAACATTTTCTAAAATTAAGAATAAAGTTATTTATTTGATTGGATTAGGAGCGAAAGAGGAATATACAAAAGAAAAATTAAAGGAAGTAACCAAGAGTCTTACTGCTAGCTTAGGGAAAGAACTAGTGATTCAATTTGATAGTTTTATTGGTAATCTTGATGTACTAGAAGCAGCGTTTGAGTTTGTTTTAAATGCGCATTATTATAACTATAAATATGATGAATTTCTTTCGAAAAAGATTGAAAATGATGTAAGTTGGGAGTTTGTTACCAAATATGAGGTAAAGCAAACAATCATTGAAGCAATGAATTTGGCTGTGGCAATTGACAATACCCGGGATTTGGTCAATAAACCATACAATTATTTATCCGCAATAGACCTAGCAGATTATGCACAAGAATTGGTTAAAACATTAGATAACGAAAGAATTAGCATTCATACTTATGATAAAAAACAAATCGAAGTATTGAAAATGGGAGCTTTCTTAGCAGTCAATAAAGGATCAACCTGTGAACCTCGTTTAATCTATATCAAATATCAAGGCTTGGATGAATGGAAAGATCCAATAGCTTTGGTAGGAAAAGGAATCATGTATGATACTGGTGGTTATAGTATTAAAACATCGATGAATACAATGAAATGTGATATGGCAGGAGCTGCTACCGTACTTGGAGTGCTTGAGTGCCTTGTTAGAAATGAAGTAAAAGTGAATGCTATGGTAATCATTTGTGCTACAGATAATCGTATTAATGGAGAAGCGCTGCTTCCTGATGATATCGTTACAGCTATGAATGGAAAAACGATTGAAATTGTATCGACGGATGCTGAGGGAAGATTGACACTTGCTGATGGTGTCTACTTTGCCCAAAAAGAAGGAAGTCAAGAAGTAATAGATATTGCTACCTTAACAGGAGCTTGTGTTGTTGCATTAGGAGAATACACAACTGGTATATTTGGTAATCATCAGGACAATATAAATAAGTTTTTGGATGTTGCAATAAAAACAGGAGAAAGCACTTGGCAATTACCAATCACAGAACACATTAAGAAGCAAGTGCGTTCAAGCAAAGTAGCTGACTTTACAAACTCCACAGGAAGAAATATGGGAGCTAGTGGAGCAGCAGCCTTCATTGAAGGATTTATTGAAGAAAAGACCAAATGGATTCATCTAGATATTGCAGGAACAGCATTTCATACCACTCCAAGCAATAAAGAGTTTTATGGTGCTACAGGGGTAATGGTTCAAACAATTTATAATTATCTAAAATGAAAAAGAAGACAGCTATTAAGAAAATAGCTGTTCTTACTATAATTAATAAGAAAAAGGAGAAAAAATGGAAAGAATCTATAATTTTTCTGCTGGTCCAGCAATGCTACCAGTTGAAGTGCTTAAAGAAGCCGCCGAAGAAATGTTGAATTATAAAAATACTGGTATGTCAGTTATGGAAATGAGTCATCGAAGCAAAGATTATGAGATGATACTAGATGAAGCTGAAGAAAACTTAAGGAAACTGATGAATATCCCTAACAATTATAAAGTGTTATTCTTGCAGGGTGGTGGTAGTCAACAATTCGCAATGATTCCTATGAATTTAATGAAAAACAAGGAAGCCGATTATATTTTAACAGGAGTATGGGCAAAAAAGGCTTGTGCGGAAGCGAAATTATATGGAAAAGTAAACGTCATTGCTAGCAGTGAAGATAAGAATTTTAATTATATTCCTGAGGTTAATCATTTACAAATAAATGAAAAAGCGGATTATGTGTATATTTGTGAAAATAATACGATCTATGGAACCAAATATTGGAACGTACCAGATACAAAAGGAAAAATTTTGGTAGCTGATCAATCTTCTTGCTTTTTATCAGAGCCGGTCGATGTTAGCAAGTATGGTTTAATTTTTGCAGGAGCACAAAAGAATGTAGGGCCTGCTGGAGTTGTTATTGTAATCATTCGCGAAGACTTGATAACTGATGAGGTATATCCTGCAACACCAACAATGCTTCGATATAAAATACATAGTGATAATAAGTCCTTATATAATACTCCACCTGCATATGGAATCTATATTTGTGGGAAAGTATTTAAATGGTTACTTAAAAATGGTGGGTTAACAGAAAGAGCTAAGATCAATCAAGAAAAGGCAAAGATATTATATGATTATTTAGACCAAAGCCAATTGTTTAAACCAACCGTTAACAAAGAAAGCCGCTCACTCATGAATATTACTTTTGTTACCGTTAAAGAAGAACTAAACGATAAATTTATTAAAGAAGCAAAAACACAAGGATTAGTAAATTTAAAAGGACATCGCCTGGTGGGAGGAATGCGTGCAAGTTTATATAATGCAATGCCGTTAGAAGGTGTTAAAGCATTGGTGGTATTCATGAAAAAATTTGAAGAGGAAAACCAATGAATAAAAAAATACTATGCTTGAATAAAATTTCTGAAAAAGGAATGGAATTGCTCTCTAATAGCTATCGAATTGCTGATGACATCAATAATACGGATGCTATCTTAGTTCGTAGCGCATCAATGCAAGAATTAGAGCTTCCAAATAGAGTGGTCGCAATTGCTAGGGCAGGAGTGGGAGTAAATAATATTCCTTTAGATAAATTTGCCAATCAAGGAATTGTGGTATTTAATACTCCTGGAGCAAATGCCAATGGAGTGAAAGAACTCGTTCTTGCGGGAATGCTATTAGCAGCTCGCGATATCGTCGGAGGAATAAACTTTGTGAACGAGAATAAAAACGCATCTGATATCGATAAACTTGTTGAGAAAGAAAAAAACAAATTTGCTGGAACAGAAATAATTAATAAAAAAATTGGTGTTATTGGTCTAGGTGTTATTGGTGTCTTAGTGGCAAATGCTTGCGCTGATTTAGGAATGGATGTTTATGGATATGACCCTTTCCTTTCTATTAACAATGCAATGCACTTATCACGGGATATCATCTATGTGAAAAAAATTGAAGATATATATCGCGAATGTGATTATATCACTTTACACGTGCCGCTAATGGAAGAAACCAAGCAAATGGTGAATAAAAAAGCTTTTTCTATCATGAAAAAAGGGGTAACATTATTAAATTTTGCTCGTGATTTAATTGTTAATGATGAAGATTTAGAAAAAGCAATAGAAAGCGAAAAAATTAAACAATATGTAACAGACTTTCCAAATGCAAAAACAGCGAAGATGAATCATGTGATTGCAATTCCTCATTTAGGAGCATCAACAGGAGAAGCAGAAGACAACTGTGCGCAAATGGCAGTAAGACAAATCATGGATTATTTGGAAAATGGAAACATTAACAATTCAGTAAATTACCCCAATGTTGATGCAGGTATTTGTATTTCTCAAAACAGAATTTCTATCAATCATAAAAATATTCCAGGAATGATAAATAAATTTACATCGATTATCAATCTTCATAAAGGAAATATTACCAATATGACAAATAAATCCTTAAAAGATTTAGCATATACCATCTTTGATATTGATGGAGCCGATATTTTAGAGATATATAAATTAATAGAAGAAGTGCCTGGAGTCATTAAAATCAGGATAGTTAAGTAGGTGATTGTATGAAAATTGGAATGCCAGTATTGTATGAATATAATTCTGTTTTAGAAAACATCAAACTAGCAAAAGAATTGGGACTAGATTTTATAGAATTGAATCTGAATTTTGGTTATTGTCGTCAGCAATTAGAACGTCCTGAAGAGCTGAACAATTTATTGGTTATGAACAATCTAGAAGCGACCCTACATTTTTATGATGAAGCAGACTTTGCATCTTATGAAGAGGTGGTAGAAGCCTATATGATGCTGTTAGAAAAATTTGCAGTATTGGGAGCAAAAGCACAAGTAAAACTAATCAACATCCATTTGAATGAAGGACCAATTGTAACCATTTCGGGGCAAAAAAATTATATATATGAAAAAGAATATTCTATATATATAGAAAACATAAAAAGGAGATTGCAGCGAGCACGAAAACTCTGCCAGCAAAACAATATTGAGATGGTTTTAGAAAACGTATATGTGCCAGTACACATTCAACGTACATATATAGAGTTATGGAAAGAAGGATTCTCTTTTAATTATGATATAGGACACGACAATAATGACAATGATCGCCTTCAAAACGTATTGCAAACAACACCAATTAAGTTTAAAGAGTATCACATGCATGACGGGAATGGTAAAACATGTCATTTAACTTTGGGAACAGGAAATATAAACCTAGAAGAATATAAAAAACAAGCAGAAAGAGATCAAGCTTATGTTGTTTTGGAAGTAAAAAGTAGTGAAGATTTAAAAAAATCAGTAAAACTTTTTAAAAACCTATGAAAAAATAAAAAAAGCTACAGTCAAATAGCTTTTTTTATTTGCTCTAAATGAGGATATATTGCTATAAACGATGAATTGTGATATGATAAAGCATAAATTGGAGGAAAGTTTTATGATAAAACTAGAGAATATTTCCAAATATTATCATAGTGAAGGAACTGTGGCTCTGGGTCTTAGAAAGGTCAATCTTGAGTTTCCCAACAAAGGATTTATTGTTCTAACCGGAGAAAGCGGATCAGGAAAGTCAACTTTATTAAACGTTATATGTGGCATAGATACGTATGAAGAAGGAGAAATGTATATCAATGGTGAAGAAACCTCATATTTTGATGATAGTGACTGGGAAGAATATCGCCGAAAAAGCGTAGGATTTATTTTTCAAAGCTATAATCTTATTGATAGTTATTCTGTTTTGGAAAATGTTGAAGCAGCATTAATCATTCAAAACATTAAAGCAAAGGAACGTAGAAAAAGAGCACTCGCGCTACTTAAAAAGGTAGGATTAACTGAGCATGTGCATCACAAAGCAACAAAATTGTCGGGTGGAGAAAAACAAAGGTTAGCAATAGCTAGAGCTTTGGCTAAAGATAGCAATATTATTGCTGCTGATGAGCCAACAGGCAATTTAGATAGCATAAGTGGAAAACAAATTATTGAATTATTACATGAGATTTCCAAAGAAAAATTAGTGGTTGTTGTTTCTCATAATTATGAAGAGACAAAAGATTATGCGGATCGAACAATTCGTTTGTTTGATGGTGAGGTTGTTGAAGACAAAGAAGCAAAAAAGGGATTAGACATTGAAGACTCAAAAAAATTCAGACTTGAAATCAAACGTAAAAAGATTCCTCAAGCATTGATTTTTGCTAGCAAGAATTTAAAATCTCAACCACAAAAAACAACGCTACTAATGATGGTTTCTTTAGCTGTAACATTAATTGTGTTTCTTGTTTTTATGTCGTTTTTTTCTGTTGATGGATTGTTTGGTGGTTTTTTGCGAGGAGAATCCACTAACAATTATTTTCCAAATAATTATGAAGAGCGATTGGTGGTTATAAAGAAAGATCAAAGTAACTTCAGCGATGAAGAACTAGAAGAATTGGTAAACTTACGTTATGTCGATTCTCTTGTTAAATATAGTGTGATTTTGGATCATCGTTTATATTATCGTGAGGAAAAAGAAATAGCTTCACCAATAGGAAACTTTTATCCGCGTTTACTACTAGATAGTCTAAGCCAAAAAGATTTGAAATATGGAACGCTTCCCATAGAAGAAAATGATGTTATCATTTGTGATAGCTTTACAAAAGAAGAGGCAGAAGAAATAATAGGAAAAACAGTTTACTTATATGGGACACCAGGGCTGAACAGTTATAATCCATCAGCTTATTTGATGGAAATTAAGATAACAGGAATTATCGAGCCGAATCTTGATGATTATTTAAATTATTTATATATTTCTCAACACATATTTGATGAATATTATAAAGTTTTTTCGCTTAATGCTGAGCAAAACAAAATAACATTCACAGATAGCCTCGGTGAGGAAATTGAAGTTTATGGAAGCGCTGTGGTAGATTCAAGTTTGCCAGCAAGTACAATAAAAATATCCCGTGGTTTTTTAGGAAACGAGGGAACTAATTTTTATTTTAACAATACAAAAGTTAATGTAATCGATAACGAAGGCTATGATCCAACGATATACATAAGTGCTGATTTGGCAGAAGCCTATATAACATCTAAAACAAAGCAAGTAACTTTAAATGTTCGCTCACATGATTATTATAATGAAGTCATGAATCAAGTGGGAAATCTTAATAATTATTATATTTTTTCTCCTTATGATAACAGTAGTAGTTTTTCTTTATTGGAGACCATTATTTTGATTATCTATTCTTTATTTGCTTTTACGCCAATTATTATAATTGTCTACATCATTGCTTATTTGGTGGTTAAGACAATTATGTTGAGTAAGAAAAAGGATTATACAATCTTAAGAACAATCGGCATAGATGCCAACAGTATCAAGAAAATGAGTCAAATAGAAATCATATTGTGTTTTTTATTTTCATATGTAATTGTTGCAATTGTACTTATTTTCTTACAAGCGAATGCTGAAGGAGAATTTGCAAAAACATTTTTAGGGTCTCTTAAAGTTGACTATTATATTCTTATTTTTGGTGTTAATATGCTTTTTGGTTATTTAATAGCGAGAAGGTACAATAAACTGTTAATGAAAAAGTCTTTACTAGTTAATTTGAAAGTCGAATAGGTGAAGCAGATGATTAAATTAAACAAAGTAAACAAATATTATAACAAAAACAAGAGCAATGAAATTCATGTTATTAATAATGCAACTCTAACATTGCCTGAAAAGGGATTAGTGTGTTTTTTTGGGCCATCAGGCTGTGGGAAAACAACGCTTTTAAATGCCATTGGCGGATTAGATAGCGTAAATAGTGGCTCAATTGCGTTTAATGATATTGTTATTGATAAGTATAAAGCAAAAAAATGGGATGAAATAAGAAGCGAAAAGGTAGGATACATTTTTCAAAATTATGGTTTAATTGATGATATTTCAGTTGCGAAAAATTTAGAATTAGTATTGACAATGCTAGGGGTAGACGCAGTTGAAGCGGGAACAAGAATTGAATATGCTTTAAAAGCTGTAGGAATGGAAAAATATAAAAAACGAAAGGCCAAACAATTGTCAGGGGGGCAACAACAAAGAGTCGCTATTGCACGAGCATTGGTGAAAAGTCCGGATGTTGTTATTGCAGATGAACCTACGGGAAATCTCGATGAGAAAAACACAACTCAGATCATGAATATTATTAAAAAAATATCAGAAGAGTGTTTAGTTGTTTTGGTAACCCATGAAAGAAGACTGGCAGATTTTTATGGTGATCGAATCATTGAAATTTTAGATGGTAAAATTGTTAATGATCGTGATAATAAAACAGGAAATCTTACAGAATTAGTAGCCAATCAAGATCGGAACATATATTTAAAGGAATATAATAGGGAAGAAATTCGCAATCGTGACATCAATATTAATTACTTTTTCCAAGAAAAAAAAGAACAATTAAAATTAAATATAATATTCCGTAACAATACTTTTTATATCACTAGTAATGATAAGAATATCTCTATTAAGTATGTGGAAGAAAATGATGAGATTAAAATTCAAGATACTCACAAACCGGTAATGACCAAAGAAGCATTGGCAAGATTTGACTACAATTTACCAAAACTTAACTTAAAGAAGCATAAAAAGCGCAATGTTGTAAAGTTGAAAGATACATTGAAAATGGCATTTGCATATATCAATACACTACAAGCCAAACAAAAATTGTTGTTGTTTACGATGTTTTTATCTGCTGTATTGGTGGTTCTTTCTTTTGCTACATTTTCAAAAGCAACGGAAGTTGTTGAAAGCGACTTTCTTTATAGCGATCGCCGTTTAATTGAGGTTGTTCCAGAGAAAAAAATTACCATAGAGGATTTAGTAGCGCTTCAAACAGCATTGCAAATCGATCGTTTCTATGGGAATCGTTATGATCAAACTATCGAGTCTTTTAAATTCGATCTTTTCGAACAAACAACAGAAATGAATGTATATTTTCGTTCTTTTGGGGTTGTTTCTAATAAATTGTTGGAAGAAGAAGATTATCTTTATCGTCTTGATGGCGAAGAAGGAATTGTTGTTGATAAGTGGATTATCGACAAATTAGCAGAAAACGACATTTTTGGCTACAATATGCTTTTACAAGCAGGTGGAGCTGTGAATAAACAAGAAGATTATAAAAAATTCTTGGGATTGAATTGCACGAAGTCAGGGGTAAATGTTGGTAAAATAGTGGGAATTTGTGATACAAACAATCCTAATATTTATGTAGATGATGATTTAATCAACTTGTTGACGATTCAAAGTCTAAAGGTTTACGATAAACTATATTCATCAGGAGGAAAGATAGACTTTTATACAGATGGGCTATATATTGTAAATTATTTGGATAATTTGAACATTAGCGAATATAAAACTCTTGATGGTGTAACGAAATCTACCATTGATCTTGATTTAAAAGATAAAGAAATTCTTTTACAAGAGGATTATTATGAAGCGATTAAGG
>JAQUVC010000008.1 GCA_028693535.1 Bacilli bacterium | reverse complement strand
AGCATGTTCATTCAATAATAATGCATACACCTTGACATTTAATGATCCTGATAGTACAATTAATGACGTATATTTAGAAGTAGGAACAGGTAAGTATCGACCAGAAGAAAATATTATCAATGTTGCTGAATATAATGAAAGTGCAGTATTGGTTTACACTTATAATATTGGTCGTGGTGATGTTACGGTTAGGGTTCCATATCCAGAATATACAATAACACGATTTATCAATGAAATATTTAGTAATATCAATAATTTAATAAAACCATTATTCAAATAATCTTCAGGGCAGGGTGCAATTCCCGACCGGCGGTAAAGTCCGCGAGTCGCAAGACATGAATTGGTGTAATTCCAATACCGATAGTATAGTCTAGATGAAAGAAGACAATAAGTCTTTTTTATGCTCCGATATGATAATCGGAGTTTTTTTTAGAAAGGATATCGTATGAATCGAAAAAAAGTATTAGCAATAACCAAAATAGGTATTTTTGCGGGATTAGCAACAGTTTTATATTTTATTAAATTTCCTCTACCAATTTTTCCTTCGTTTTTAGAAATTCAATTTTCTATCTTGCCAGCAATTATTGGTGGCTTTTCCATGGGACCACTTGGAGGAGTTTTAATTGTTTTTGTTAAGTTTTTAATGTCTCTACCTTTTTCCAAAACAGCTTATGTTGGTGACTTTGCTGATTTGATTATTGGCGGTATTACAGTTTTGGTTACCTCACTAGTCTATCATAAATACAAAACCAAAAAAGGAGGGCTTATCGCCTTATTATGGGGAAGCCTTGCTTGGATTGTCGCTGGAGTATTGGCAAACTATTTTATTTTAGTCCCCGCTTACTTAAAACTATTCTTCAACGATGATTTGGAAGGATTTTTACAACTTTGTCGTGTTGTAATCAAGGATATCAATGCTGATAATTATATGATGAAATATATCATTTATGCAGTGATACCATTCAATGCTATAATTGCTGTTGTTGTTTCTACGGTAACATTTTTAGTGTATAAAAAAATATCTAACTTTTTACGCAAGTTAGATGAAGAAAAACAAGAATAAAAAAAGAGGGAATATCTGGACTGAACCAGTTTACATATTCCCTTTTTGTTTATTTGGTATCTTTAATATCGATTCTTTTCCATACTTGCTCAACAATTGCTTGATGATCGTAATCAATATAATGTGGTTGATTTCTTGTTAATGTTAATTGATCAAAAGAGACAACATATTTTTCATAAGGAAAAATATATCCATTAGCTTCATATATATTATAATAAGTTAAAGTGATAACGCTTTTTGTAACTTTGTCATATATCACCTTTCCATCTATATCTTTTACCGCTTGACCATTTTCATCAATTCTTATTTCTTCAAATATCTCATCTTTTTGGGACCATGTTCCATATTTCACTTCTTCTTTATTTGAAGAATAAAGGAATGAAACAAAAGCAAAAGTACGATCTGCAAAGAAAACTAAGCGATAATATTTAAAACCACTATTTGGATTGCCCAATGTATCGGTTGACATTTCAAGAATATCGAAGCGAGTAGTACCTGTAGTTTTATAGTACGATTCGCATTCAAAGATTTTTCCATCTTTATATAAACTATCTTTTGGATCTCTACAGCCCACACTGATAAAGGCAATTAATAATATAGCCAAAAACATTAAATATTTTTTCATAGTAACATTCCTTTTTCTTATTGTTTTTTACTAGGTTATTTTAACATTATAACCTTAATAAATTCTTAAAAATCACTCACTAACAAACAGTATTTATAAACACTACGGTACATTATACTTCTTAATCACTAAAAAGTCAATCAATAATAATCCTAAAAATTGTATTTTATCGATATATTCAAGTACCCAGTAATAAAACAAAAGAACAGCGAAAATTTCTAAGTCTATGTCTACCTTTTTGATATTTGTTAGGGATGCAATTGTAAATATTTATGTTAATTTTATCCAAAATATGATAAAATAAAATAAGGAGAACGATTATGAACAACAATGAAAAAATTATTTTAATTGATGGGAATAGTTTGATGTTTCGGTCATATTACGCAACAGCATATACAGGGAACTTAATGAAAACAAGTAAAGGGCAATATACAAATGCTTTATTTGGTTTTTCTAATATGTTAACGAAACTGCTTGAAGAAAATAGCAAGTATGTTTTCGTTGCCTTTGATGCTGGAAAGCAAACCTTTCGTCACCAAGAATACCAAGACTATAAAGGGACAAGGACAAAACTTCCCGATGAATTGAGAGAACAAATACCATTAATTAAAAAGTACTTGGATATTTTAAAAATTAAGCGCCTGGAGAGCCTTGATTTTGAAGCTGATGATTTGATTGCCACAGTTGCCACGGCGCAATATAACAACTTTGAAGAAATAAAAATTATTACGGGAGATAAAGATTTATTACAATTAGTCAATGGAAAAATAAAAGTTTGCTTAACAAGAAAAGGTGTTGGTGAACTAGAAGAATTTAATAGTCAGAATTTTTTTGAGAAAATGGGATTTTATCCGCAACAGATGACTGATTATAAAGGTCTTGTTGGGGACCCGTCGGATAACCTTCCAGGGATTAAGGGTGTTGGTGAAAAAACAGCAATAAAGCTATTGAATGATTATCAGAGTATTGAAAATATTTATCAACATATATCAGAACTAAAAGGAAAAACAAAAGAACTTTTTGAGAATGGGAAAGATGCTGCTTATATGTGTAAGCATTTGGCAACACTAAAAAAAGATATTGCGATTGATATTTCTCGTGAGGAATTACTTGTTGGCCAAATAGAGATTGATGAATTGATTTCTTTTTTTCAAGAAATGGAATTTACATCATTATTAAAACGAATCAATAAGCAAACAATGGGGAAAAAGCAAGAGATTAATTGTTCCTACCAATTGATAAATAAAGTTGAGCAGGTTGAAAAGCTAACTTTTTCTTTGCAAACAATTGTTATTCCTGAGATTTTTGGTAGTAATTATTACAAAGGAGAATTTTTGGGATTAGGAATTCTAACAGATGATGAAGCATACTTTATAACTAAAGATGTGGTAACATCCTCTACAAGAATAAAACATTTTTTTGAAGATAGTTCTTATGAAAAAAAGACATTTGATTACAAAGCCCTATTGGTTGTATTGGCACGAGAAAATATCAATTTAGAAGGTGTTGTATTTGATTTATTATTAGATAGTTATTTGATTGATCCATCATATGGTGCTGATGATTTTAAAAAAGTCATTGATAATTTTGTAAATAATAATCTTCCTTATTATGACAATGTTTATGGAGCCAATACGAAGATGGTGATTCCCAATATACAGGTTTATAGTGAGTATGCCATTAATAAAGCACTCACATTACGAGACATATATGTAAATATTCGTCAAAAAATAAAAGAGATTGATGCTTTGTATTTGTCAGAAATAGAATTAGGCCTTGCAAAAGTGTTAGGAAAGATGGAGTTATCTGGTTTAAAAATTGATGTTAGTCGTTTAAGAAAAATTGGTGTAGGGTTTCAAGAACAAGCAGAAATAATATCAAAGCAAATTTATGAATTTGCTGGGGAAGAATTCAATATTAATTCTCCCAAACAATTGGGAGAAATATTGTTTGAAAAGATGAAATTACCTCATGGTAAAAAGAATAAAACGGGCTTTTCAACAAATGTTGATGTGTTAGAAAAATTAGCTAGTGATTATGAGATAGCTAATTTGATTCTAAAATATCGTGGTTATGTGAAACTAGTATCTACCTATGTGAACGGGATTATTGAAGTAACAGATGAAAATGAGTTTATTCATCCATTATATAAGCAAGCCCTTACTTTGACAGGTCGATTGTCTTCGATTGAACCGAACATTCAAAACATGCCAATTAGAACAGAAGAAGGGCAAGTAATTCGTGAGGTTTTTGTTTCCCGTTTTCCAGATGGTGTCATTATCAGTGCTGACTATTCACAAATTGAATTACGTGTGCTTTCTCATATGGCTGATGATGACAAAATGATTGATGCATTCAAACATACGGTTGATTTTCATGCTCAAACAGCAAGTGAAATCTTTGATGTGAAAAGAGAGTTGGTTACAAAAGAGATGCGTCGGGCAGCCAAAGCAATTAATTTTGGAATCATTTATGGAATGAGTGCTTGGGGATTGAGTGAAGCTTTAAACATTTCTCCGTTAGAAGCTAATATTTATATTAATAAATACTTTTATACATTTGATCAAGCAAAAGCTTGTTTGGATCGGTTTGTATCAGAAGCAAAAGCCAATGGTTATTCACTAACATTGTTTCATCGTCGTCGCTATCTTCCAGAAATCAAAAGCGAAAATGCAAATGTAAGAGGATTTGGGGAACGTACAGCCATGAATTCACCAATTCAAGGAACAGCAGCGGATATTATCAAGATTGCAATGGTCAAAGTCTACCAAAAAATGAAAGAGCATCATTTAAATGCGTTATTGATTGCTCAGGTTCATGATGAACTTGTCTTTGATTGTCCTATCTCAGAAGTGGAAGTGTTAAAAACATTGATCAAAGAGGTTATGGAATCAGCGGTTACTTTGAAAGTACCAGTAGTAGCTGATGTAAAAGCAGGAGAAAACTGGTTTCTTGCCAAATAAAGGATGTATTTAAAGTAAACAAACTATTTGTAATATCAGATATTTACATGATATAATAAAAAAAGAATATGGGGTGTGAAGGATGGAAACAATTAATTTGCGAAGAAGCATTAGAAAATATAGCAATAAGTCACTTGATGCAGCAGCGATTAAAAGCATTTTACAAGCAGCTATGCAAGCTCCTAGTGCGAGAAATCAACAACCATGGCATTTTTTGGTTATTCAAGACCAACAAAAAATTAAAGCGTATGCTAAGCAGGCTTCGAATGCAAAATTTTTAGAAGAAGCTCCTTGCGTGATTATTTTTTTAACGGATAAGGAAAACTTAAAAACAGAGTTAATGTATCCTCAAGATTTATCAGCAGCAATTGAGAATGCTTTATTGCAAGCAGCAGCCTTGAAAATAGGCTCGTGTTGGTGTGGTACATATCCCAATAAGGAAAGAATGATGCTAGTTAGCGATATGTTTTCGATTCCTCAAAAATTTGAACCATTTGCTGTTGTCGGTTTTGGTTATCCAAGCGAACTAGAAGCGTTTCAGTTTGTTGATAGATTTGATGAAAGTCGTATTCATTACGAGAAAATTTAGGCATGCCTGAACTTCCAGAAGTAGAAACCGTAAAAAAAGGATTACAAGAATGTATCATTGGTGAAGAAATTGCCTATGTTACTGTTTATTATGACCGAATCATTCAAAACACAACGGTTACAGACTTTTGCAAGAGTTTCATAGGTCAAAAAATCGTTGATGTTAAAAGAAAAGGGAAATATTTAATTTTTATCTTTCAAGATGTTATTTTAGTTTCTCATCTTCGGATGGAAGGGAAATATTTTATTAGGCATCAAGAAGAAAAAGCAAAACACGAACACATCATTTTTGGATTTATAAGTGGGAAAACGCTACGTTATCATGATACTCGTAAATTTGGAACCATGGAGTTGTTTCTAACGACCAATCTAAAAGAGATACTAAAACAAAAGCCACTTGTGAATTTGGGAAAAGAACCACTGGAACCAGATTTTAATGGTACCTATTTGCATCAAAAATTATTGAAAAGCAAACGACCACTGAAATCTGTTTTATTAGATCAAACAATTGTGAGTGGTTTGGGTAACATTTATGCCAATGAAGTTTGTTTTTATGCGCATTTAAATCCAAGTCAACCAGTAAATACTCTAACAAGTGAAGATTTTCAAAATATCGCCATAAGTGCTAAAAAAGTAATTATAAAAGCCATTTCTCTAGGAGGAACAACCATAAGGACCTTTGTAAATGCCCATGAAATCAGTGGTAGGTTCCAAAATGAATTAATGGTCCATATGCGAAAAAAATGCTGCATTTGTGGTGGAGAAATTACCAAGGAATTTGTTGGTGGCAGAGGTACATATTATTGTAAGAATTGCCAAAAAATGAGGTGAGATTGTGATAATTGGAATAACTGGTTCAATTGCAACGGGAAAAACCCATGTTGAAAAGATGATAAAAGCAAGAGGTTATCAAGTTGTTGATGCTGATTATATAGCGCATCAAGCGTTATACAGAAAAACAGAAGGATATAAAAAAACGGTATCGGCGTTTGGAACAACAATCTTAAATAAGAATCAATCCATTAATCGTCGTAAATTAGGGCAAATAGTCTTTCTAAACCCTGATAAAAAAAGACTCCTAGAAAATCTAGTTCATCCTTTTGTAATAGATAAGATAAAACAAATGATTTTAAAAAAAGGGCAAAAGGAACTCTTGTTTATAAGTGTCCCCTTACTTTATGAAGTAGAAATGGAATTTTTGTTTGACTATATCATTGTGGTTTATGTCTCACAAGCAAAACAAATCGAAAGATTAATGAATCGTGATCATATAAATAGAGACTTAGCACTATTAAAAATTGCTAGCCAAATGCCACTAGAAGTCAAAAAGCGAAAAGCAGACTTTGTCATTGATAATGAGGCGGATGGGCAAACACAATTAGCAAAGCAAATCGAAAAAATATTGCAAGAAATTAAGGAGAAAGCAAATGAAATTTAGGGATTATTTTTCAAACAATTTCGAAACTGGTGAAAATCATTATTTAGGAAATTTAAGAACACGATATTATCGTGCACGAAATGATGATGTTAAGAAGGTTGTTGAACAGTTGATTGCTGCAGAAAAGGGAGTTTTAAAAGCAAAAAATGAAAACTATTGTGAGATATTTTTTGAGTGCCCAGAATATTCATGCACAGTTGTTGTTATTAGTCCACGACCAACGGAAACGGCGGTGGATTTAAATGTTACCACTTATAAAATGTTGCCTTTGGGAAAAGGAACAAAAATAATTGATCATATTTACAAATACCTAGATAGCAAATTACCATTCAAAGGGGTAAGCTTATATAAATAAAATGATAAAGGGGGAGGAAATTATGGAAGTCCATAACACCTTTAAAATTCAAAAAAATTTTTGCTTAGGTGGAGATGATATCTTCGTTTTAAGTCAACTATATTTACCATTGATTGGTATTGATAGTTTTAGTTTATATTTTGTTTTAAATACATTAGATGATAAAGAACAATACCAAATAAAGAAATTACTTGATAATTTAAACTTGGGAAATTCTTCGCATTTAAAAAAAGCAATGGAAAAACTTCAAGGTGTTGCTCTGGTATCTTGTTTTTTTAATGAAACGAAAGATAGCTATATATTTCAACTGCAACGACCTCTTCTTGCTGAATTTTTCTTTGAAAACACATTACTATCTTCTTTCTTGCAAAGCCAAATTGGCTCTGTTGAGTATGAAAAAACAGTGGCAATGAAAAAGAAAAATAAAAATGCTGGCTATAAAGATATTAGTAAGAGTTTTGATGAAGTCTATAAAGCAGTCGTTTTAGATTTAGACCAAGTTCTACCAAAACCTTTTTCTAATAAAAATAGATATGACATCACAATCAAAAACGAAAAATTTGATTATGCATATTTTAAATTGAGTTTTGATACGAATTTTTTTGATCCATCGATATTCGATGATGAAGAATTCAAAAATGATATTTTGAAAATCAGTTATAATTTCAATTTGAATGAAGAAGAGATGAAAGAAGCTCTAATGCGAACAATCGAACTAGATAAAGATCTGAAGCCGAAAGATATAGCTAAGCATGCCCGAGCAATCTACAGTATTAAGAATAAAAATAAACCAGCGAAGTTTGTTACCAAAACACCTGATCCCTATCTTGCTAGTGAACAAGATGAAAACACAATGAAGGTCGTAGCTGAACTTGAAAGAATGAGTCTAGCTTCAATTTTGGAAAGCCTTAGTGGTATGAAAGCAACCAATAGTGAATTGGCAATGTTTGAAGATTTGCAACGCACAACAGGATTGCCACAAGAGGTAATTAATGTAATGATTCTCTATGTGAATACGGAAAAAGAAGGAGTTCTTCCAGGAGCAAGCTATTTTGAGAAAATTGCAGCAACGTGGAAACGAGCAGGGATTACTTCTGCACAAGCTGCCATTAATTATATTAATAAGCCTAAACAAAAGAAGTATGGTAAAAGTGTAAAAGAAACTCCAGAATGGTTGAAGAAGTACGCTGATGAGCATAAAAATATTGTTCAAGAACCGATGTCTGATGAGGAAACAGAAAAGACATTGGCTGAATTGAAGAAGAAATTCAAGGTGGAAGATAAATGAAAGCAATAGAAAAATTAAAAAAAGAGTTGTTTAAAAACCAAGAAATCATCAATTTTTGTGAGCAATATAAACTAACAGAAGAGCAAATTGATGATGGATTCTCGGAATTATATCTGCATAAAGACAACACGGCAATTTGTGCGAAGTGCTTGGGAAAACTTCCTTGTAAATCAAGTGCTTACCAAATGATAACAGAACTAAGATATACAGAAAAGCAAATAAAAATTATCTATAAAGATTGTCCTTATATCACTAAAAAGACAACATATCCGATTAAGTTTCTTCATTGTAGTTATCATGAAGATGAAGCACCAAATGTCAATGCGAATCGAATTCAGGTTTTAAAAGCAATTGATGGCTTTCTTGAGAACTATGAAAAAGGCAAAAAAATAAAAGGAATTTACTTATATGGTGCTTTTGGCGTTGGTAAATCATTCTTGTTAATGCATCTTGCTAAGCGGTTAGAAGAAAAGGGAGAGAGGGTTATTTTTGCTGGTTATCCCGATTTGATGCGCCAAATCAAAAGTGCAATTTTTGATAATGCTGAGGAAATAATCGCCGAGTTAAAAACGATAGATATCCTCGTTTTAGATGATATTGGTAGTGAAAACAACACTCCTTACATTCGTGATGATGTGTTATCACCAATCTTGCAATATCGTATGGACAATGATTTACCAGTATTTATGACATCTAATTTAAGTTTAGATGAATTGAGTAAACATTTTAGTGAAACGAATAATGAACTAGACGACATGAAGGGACGCCGTATTATTGAAAGGATTCGTAATTTGATGCATTCGATTGAATTATCCGATAAAAATTATCGCAATAAAGAACAACGATAAACACAGATAAGACTGTGTTTTTTATTTTTTCTTATTAAAAACTAGGTATTTAGAAAAAAGTAGAAGTCACTTGTTTTCTATGTATAAAAAATATCTTTCAAAAAAAATAAAAATGTTGTATAATAAAGTGAGTTATTATACTTATACGACTTAAAGGAGTTCTCTATGGTAAAAAGAATATTAAGCTTTATATCAATTATAGCGATATTATTTATAGCAACGGGATGTATCAATATCACAAGCACTATCGAATCGATTGAGGTGGATAAAACAACAATTCCTGCTGAGGTCACTGTTGGTGATTTTGTACTATCGAATATTGAGATTATCGTTCATCGAACAGATAACACAAGCTATAAGAAAGCAATTACTAAGAGTATGCTATCAAGTGATGCTTTGGAAAAATTAAAAAAACCAGGAGTTCATAATATCTATGTTCGTTATGAAGGAAAACTTGACTTAATGACGATAGTTTTATTGGAAAAATATCCTGATATAACAATCACTTTTGAAACGAATGGTGGTAGTGAAATACAAGATCAAGTAATTACCAAGAATTCAAAAGTTTCTCGGCCAAGTAATCCAATAAAAGAAGGATATGTTTTTGGTGGTTGGTTTACCGATGTTGAAATGAAAAATGAATTTTCATTTACAACGACAGTGACTGAGTCGCTGACTTTATACGCAAAATGGGGTTCCCGAGAGAATGTGGTAACATTTAATGGTGGTAGTCAAGTATTTACATTTACCATTGATGTTCCAACAGGTGAAAAAATAATAGCACCAGAAGATCCAGTAAAAGATGGGTATACATTTGGTGGTTGGTACACGGATACAGAATTTACAACGTTATATAATTTTGATAATATTATTCGCAATTCATTTACTTTATATGGTAAATGGATACCAGAGGAATACACAATTCGTTTTAATAGCAATGGTGGTACTGAAATTGCTAGTGTTAAGGTACTAAGAGACCAACTACTAGCAGTGCCTACAGAACCAATAAAAACTGGGTTTGAAATAGAAGGTTGGTACCTTGATGCTGAACTAACACAAAAATATGATTTTTCAACATTAGTAGTACAAAACTTTACTCTATATGCAAAGTGGAAAATTGCTGAATGGACAGTGACGTTTGCAACAAATGGTGGTTCGATTATTGAGAACATTTCTGTCAGCCACGAAGGAGTCATTCCAAGCATTCCTAGTCCAGTCAAGCAAGACTATACATTTAGTGGTTGGTATTTAAATTCACAATTAACTGTTAGTTTTACACCAGAGATGATGATAATAGAAGATATTACTCTTTATGCAAAATGGACACGAATTATATATTCTATGAGTTTTAATTCTAATGGAGGAACACCGATTGGAACTAAAACAATCTTATCTGGTGAAATAGTAACAAAACCAACAGACCCAACGAAATCAGGATTTCTCTTTGCTGGTTGGTATGTTGATAGTAGCTTAACAATGTTATACAACTGGGAAGGTGCTGTTAGGGAAAATCTTAATTTACATGCCCAATGGGTTGTTGATCCAAATATTCCTCAAGAAAGACATACCATTATTTTCGATACAGATGGTGGAAGTGAAGTAAATAGTATCGAGGTTGTTGAAAATGAAAAAGCAATTCCACCAACCAGTCCAACAAAAGAAGGATACACCTTCGGTGGATGGTATATTGATATTACAGACGAGAATGCGTTCGATTTCAATACCCCAATTATTCACGACTATGTATTAATTGCAAAATGGTTATCTAACCATACAGTTACTTTCTTAGATCATGTAGGAAATATTCTAAAAGTTCAAACGATTGGCGATGGATTAGCGGCAACTGCTCCAATTCCTCCAGTTCGTGAAGGATATGATTTTAGATTTTGGAATGTTGCCTTTACTGAAGTTAGATATGATTTAACAGTAAGACCGATTTATGTGGTTTCAACGTATATCGTTGTATTTAAAGATGCGGATGGTACGATATTATCTGAACAAACAATTGAGTATGGTTCGGATGCGGTATTACCAACTGACCCAGATTTAATGAATGATGAAGGATATCATTTTATTGGTTGGGACAAAGTAACTACTGATGTTGCTAGTGATTTGGTCGTCACAGCAAAATATGCCATTAATACTTATACAGTAACTTATGTCGATTACAATGGAAATGTATTGAAGACGCAAGAAGTACCTCATAATGGAAAAGCAACAAACATTGCTGTTGATGTTCCATATTTAGAACTACTCGGATGGTATCAAACAAATGAATTTGTTAATATCTTCCGCTTTGATACGACAATCATTACGGCAAATGTTACGATTTATGGTAAATTCGAGTTTAAAAATACAATTTTAAGAGAAATCGATACCACTGTTACACCGAATGAAGTAAGAATTCTTTCATGGAATGTTCAAGGAATTACAGATTTAATTGTTCCAGACTATTTAAATGGGTTAAAGGTTACTGTTTTGGGTGATTTGTTGAATACAGATACACTGACAAGCATGACACTACCAAAATATATTGAAACAATTAATTACTCATCGTTATTAGCAATTACTTCTTTAGAAAGAATATCCATTGCGAGCGATGCTGCTAATTTTACAACGGTTCATGGAGTTTTATATAATAAAGCAAAAACGAATTTATTGCTATACCCAAAAGGGAAAGCAGATATTGAGTTTACATTAGAAAATACGGTAACAACCATTAGCAATGAAGCATTTAAAGATACAAGCAAACTAATACGGGTTATTTTTCCAAGTACGATTACAACTTTGGGAGATAATATTTTTGCCAATGCACAGGTTTCTACTGCTGATTTTAGTACTGTTGCTAGTGTTCCTGCAACCACTGCTTCAACATTTAATGGTATAAGTACACACTTTAAAGTAATTGTTGCTACCGATAAAGTTGGCATTTATGATGCTGCATGGACGGTGACTGTTTATTCAACAGCACAAAGATCGGGCGATTTCTTATTTGCTGAAGCAGGAACGACAGTTACAATATTACAATATTTGGGCTCAGACAGGAATGTCACAGTTCCAACTCAAATAAATACAAAAGATGTAACCATCATCGAAAGTTATGCTTTCCTTGGTTTAACTGGTATAAGAGGTTTGATTTTACCTAGTACGCTTGTAGAAATAAAGGCAAATGGGCTTCTCAACCTTGATTTAGAGTATTTACAAGTTGATGGCGATATCGCAATTCCTGTTGGTTATAAAACAGCCTTTGAAAGTGAATTGGCAAACACAATCGTGTATGTTCCAACAGCGTTACTATCAGGAATAAATGCTTTTTCTGAATTAGACAATGTTTATGATAAGAGTATTATTATCGGAGAATTTGCCATCATTCGTCGTTTAACAAAATATGGCATTTTACAATACTTAGGTGATGATAGTGAGGTAACAATTCCAGATACTATTGGATTAAATGTGATTTCTTTTGTTGAAGGACGAGCGTTTGATGGCTTAGAAAATCTTGAGGTTGTGAAAACGGAAGGATTAAATCTTGTCAACTTTGCGAAAGAATTTGATAAAGATGTAATCTTGGTTGTTCCTGACAATTTGCTAGATGAATATCTTGTTACTTATGAAAACACTGCTATTTATCCAAATTCAATGGTCATGACAAAAACAAGTGAGTATATTTATGGTGAATTAGCAAATAAGATGACTATCATTAGGGTCTTAAGTTGGAGTGAGTCAATTACGATTCCAGCGACAATCGGTGGGAAAACGGTAGAATCAATCGGACGATTTGCTATCTATTATATGCCAATTACAACAAGTGAAGTCGTTGTTCCACCAAGTATAAAATATTTATCTGATTATGCTTTATACAACGAAAATGATATTGATACCAGTATTCGTTTCCTTGGTGCCTGTCCGACCTATATTGGTTACCAAGTCTGTCATAGTGAAGATGTTGTTTTGGTAGCTAGCGAATATTTCAACATATATCTAAATAATTTCACAGAATGTAGTGTTCATAATATTGGCTCAGTAATCGCCCAAAGTGATGATTTCCGTTACTCAATTTATAATAATAGTATTGGTATTGTTAAGTATATCGGAACTGCAAAAAATGTTGTTGTTCCTGCTGTCATCAATGGGATGACTGTTGCTAGTATTTATGCAATGGCATTTGCCAATAATAGTGTTGTGGAAACCATTAGTTTACCAACATCAATTACCTACATTGGTTATAAAGCATTCCATAACTGTTTGAAATTAAAGAGTGTCACTGTGAATTCATTAGTTGTACCAAAAGTAACCGTGCTCGCAGATAATTGGATTTTATTCTATGTTCCTGATGCTGTTTTAAGTAATTATCTTACCGATCTTAACTGGAGTAAGTATCAAATTTACAAAACAGGCACAGTAATCTTAGAAAATACTTATTTTAAATATATCATTGACAGCGAGATAGAAGAAGTAATCGTTGTAAAATATCTTGATACAGATCCAGAGATTGATGAAGTTAGAAAAGTAGCAGGATATTTTGTTGGTACGATTGGTGCTTATGCCTTCTATGATAATCCAGCAACATCAATGATATTAGATACAAGCGTTCATAATTTGGGATACAAAGCTCTTCCAAGGGGTATTACCCAAGTAACATTAGAGGCAGAAGCGGTTCATGTTAATGGAGAATATGTCTACGAAGACTTAATTGTCTTTACAAGATCTTATGATATTTCTTGGTATCGTAACAATAACTATTGGTCAAATTATGACATTTATGAAGAAGATACTATTTTCCTAACATATCATGATTTATATCTTTCATACTATAATGGTGCCATTACAATATTAGAATATCGTGGTACTGCAGATGAAGTTATCATCGATCAAACTATTAATGTGAATACTCCATATGGTGCAGTAACAGGAACTGTTGTTGCTATTAGTAAGCGCGCTTTCTATGATAATAGCATGATAGAAGAAATTACACTCCCAAGTACCATTACAAAGGTTGGTGAATATGCCTTTTATAATTGTACCGCATTAATCAATATTATAGGTGGTAGTGGTATTACAGAAGTAGGAATCAAAGCGTTCCATAATACTGAGTGGTATAACAATGCGACAACGACACAATTTGTAATGTTTGGAAATGTTTTATACAAATATAATCAGATTTCTGGAGCAAGCAGCAATGTAACTGTCTTATCAAGCGTTAAGACAATTGCTGATTATGCGTTCAATGGAGTAACAACAATAGCCACGGTAACCATTCCTAATACCGTAACATCGATAGGAACGCACGCCTTTGAAGGATGTATTAATTTAACTGGTGTGACCATAATTACTGGAGGCATTAATAAAATTAATGATTATACTTTTGCCGGCTGTACAAGATTAAGAAATATGACCATTCCAGCATCCGTAGTAGCAATTGGTAAGTATGCTTTTGCCGGTTGTAGCACACTAGATGCGATCTCTTTTGGCACTGGTGTGAGAAGCATTGAAGATTTTGCTTTCAAAGATTGTACTCAATTAGTAACAATTGCTTTGCCAAGATACCTATCAAGCATTGGGAAAACTGTTTTTGCTGGTTGTAATAATCTTGTGACTGTGACTTTGGATACATTAAATACGACTTACAAGGTAACCGATAGTATTCTATTAACTAAAAATGGCGAAACCATTATTCAAGATTTGGTTCCATTAACAAGATTGAAATTAATAATTCCATCTACAGTTAAGAAAATTGAAACGGGTGCATTTGCTGGCAGTAAGTTTACTGAAGTGATTATTGGTGCAAATGATATTTTAATTATGCCATTGGCTTTTGATAATAATACAAACCTAACTAGAGTAATAATAAAAGCAATAGCATTGCCGATGATTGAAGCTAATAGTTTTGGTGATTTTAATCGCTATGTTTATGTTTATGGACATATGGTAGCAACAGCAACAGTTGACGAACACTTTGGTAAATATGAAATTAAACCAATATTCAGTTTTGCTTCAACAAGTGTCAATGTTGTTATCACGGAAGAGTTTACGAATATAGCAACTTCTATTTTGGATACAACGGGCTATACAATCACATATTCATCTAGTGATACGGAAATTATTCGCTATGTGAATGGTAAATTAACGGGTGTAAAGATTGGTACAGCGACAATCACAGCAACGCTAAATACAGATCCTACCCAAACATGTACCATTAAAGTAAATGTGATTGCACGATAGGTATTGACTAAAAGTTATTGTCGCTATATAATATACTAAATGGTTTTGATACGAACACGATCATTAAAGCAATTTATTTCTAGAGAGGTAGAATGGTGGAACCTACTAATAAATCTTAATGATTACTCTCGTGGAGCTGATTATGAAAATAATCCGTGAATCTAGCGTTAATAGAGTTGAGAGCAAACAATTTTTTGTTTGAATTAAGGTGGTACCGCTGTAAAAAACAGTCCTTTGTCTATGCAAAGGGCTTTTTTATATTGTGGATTGTAAAAACAAGAAAAAAATGTTAAAATTAAGATAAGGAGTAACAACTATGAAAATTACATTTTTAGATGGAAGTATGAAAGAATTTAATCAAGGAGCGAATGCACTAGAAATTGCTAGTGGTATTTCTTCAACTTTAGCAAAAAAATCAATTTGTGCTAAAATCAATGGCGTACTATGGGATATCTTACGTCCTATTGAACAAGATGCTACGTTAGAATTGATTACAAAAGATCGTCCTGAAGCACAAGAAGTTTTGAATCATTCTTGTAGTCATTTGTTAGCAAGTGCAGTGAAAAAATTATATCCACAGGCTTGTTTTGGTGTTGGACCAGCAATTGAAGAAGGATTCTATTATGATATCAATCCAGGCGAAGGTATTAAGTTTACAGAAGAAGATTTTGTGAAAATCGAAAAAGAAATGAAGCATATCGCTGCTTCGGATATGGAATTTAAGCGAATTGAAGTTTCTAAAGAAGAAGCGCTTAGATTATTTAAAGAAGACAAATATAAAGTAGAAATCATCTCTGAACTGCCTGAAGGTGACATAATCACTTGTTATGAACATGCTGGATTTAGAGATTTATGCCGAGGACCACATGTTGCCAGTACAAAATGGTTGAAGTTTTGTAAACTATTAGCGGTTAGTGGTGCTTATTGGCGTGGTGATAGTAAAAACGAACAATTGCAAAGAATTTATGGCACTTGTTTTTTTACAGAAGAAGAATTGAATCAACACTTAGAAAACTTAAAAGAGCGAGAAGCAAGAGATCATCGTAAGTTAGGTCGCGAACTAGAATTATTTATGCTCAGTGAATATGGACCTGGTTTTCCTTTTTGGTTGCCAAAAGGAATGATTTTAAGAAAACAATTAGAAGATTATTGGTATAAAGTACATACTCGTGAAGGCTACCAATTTATTCAAACACCCATCATGTTGAACAAGGAATTATGGGAAATATCGGGACACTGGGCAAATTATCGTGAAAACATGTATACATCTGAGATTGATAAACATGAATTTGCGATTAAACCAATGAATTGTCCAGGAGGAATGTTAGTTTATAAACATAGCCTACATTCATATAAAGATTTTCCTTTAAAAGTGGGAGAATTGGGATTAGTTCATCGCCATGAAGCGAGCGGAGCATTAAATGGCTTGTTTAGAGTTCGTAATTTTACGCAAGATGATGCTCATATCTTTATGCGACCTGATCAGATTGTTGCTGAAGTTGGTAGTTTGATTCAATTGTTTGAAGAGGTATATTCTGTTTTCAATCTTTCCTATCATATTGAATTATCAACAAGACCAGAACAGAAATACATTGGTTCGATTGAAATTTGGGATAAAGCGGAAGCTGCTTTAGCTGATGCTTGTCGCTCTGTTGGTCGTGAATATAAAGTCAATCCTGGTGATGGAGCCTTTTATGGTCCTAAACTAGATTTTAAATTGCGTGATTCTATGAATCGTATTTGGCAATGTGGTACTATCCAATTGGATATGAATTTACCGGAACGATTCGATTTAACTTATATCGATGAAAATGGAGAAAAACAACGTCCTGTGATGTTACATCGCGCTTTATTTGGTTCGATTGAGCGCTTTATCGGTGTTATCATTGAGCATTTTGGTGGAGCTTTCCCTACTTGGCTTGCTCCTGTACAAGTAAAATTGATTCCTGTTAGCAATGAGCATCATTTAGAGTATGTTAAAAAACTAAATGATTTATTATTTAGGGAAGAGATTAGAGGTGAAATTGACGATCGGGAAGAAAAACTTGGTTACAAAATCCGTGAAGCACAAACAAAGAAGATTCCATATCAAATAGTATGTGGAGATCATGAAGTGACTGATAATCTCATTACGTATCGTAAATATGGTTCAAGTCAAACAACAACCGTTACTATGGCAGAGTTTGTTGCCATGATTAAGCAAGAAATAAAAACAATGGGAAGGTAAACAATGAGTAAGAAATGCTTTGAAGATTTAATTTTTTATCAAAATCGTTTAAGTCAAAAGAATAAAAAAAATTTCCGCGACTTTATTTTTGAACGCGCAGGAGAATTAGGTTTACGAAGTGAGAATTATCCTCGTTTTAAAGGACAAAAGAATGTATTAATTGGTGATATTAAAAAAGCGAAGTATATCGTTGCAGCTTATTATGATACACCTATTAAAATGCCTGTTTTTCTTGAAAAGAAAGCACCATTAAGCAACTTGATTTTATCAGTATCACTTCTTATCGTAGCTATTGCTTTTATTGCTATATTTTCACGCTTTTTCTATCTTGCAATTCCAATTATATTATTAGCCGTTTACTGCTTTGGCTGGCTTGGTGGTGGTAAACGATTTAATTTTAATACAACAAGTGGTGTAATTTGTTTATTGGACTTAATGAAAGAAGTGAAAACCGCTAACAACACGATTGCCTATGTATTTTTGGACAACCATTTTAAAGGATTTTTAGGGGCTAAAGCAATGTATACACAAATGGAAAAGGACAATTTAATCAGTTTAGATAAAAAAATCATTTTTATTGATAGAATTGGTCAAGGAAAGAACTTTGTTTTAGATTATTTTCGTGAAACCAAATTTATTGATGAAGTGAAAGAGTCTTTAGAAGCCAAGGATTTTGGTAAAGCAAAAATTAATTATCGCGAAGACACAAAAAAAGATAAATCAGATTATATCGCTTTTGAAAAACTTCATCATGTAGCCATTCGAGCATATCCTAGCGTGAAGGATAAAGAATTTCTCTTGAACAATGCATATTATAATGATAAAAATATCGATTTGAATAATGTTGATTATGTCGTTTCAGGAATAAAAACATTTCTCGAGAAATATAATATTCAAACAGAAGAAGAAGCACCTAAAAAAACCATAAAAAACGTTATGAATGAATAGTAGGAAGTAGGGAAATATGGAAAAAGCAAGGTTGAATCATTACTATAAGAAAGTACTCATTATTTTATATGATTCTATCATGACTGCATTTGCAGCAATCTTAGCACTGTGGCTTACCGAAGAGGATAAAAGTGCCATTAATTATACGAATATGTTCATCTATCTCATTCCTTTAATAGGAATGACAATTATTAGCTTTGCTAGTTTTAAACTATATGACAGTTTATGGCGTTATGCTGGTATCAGTGAAATAGTCAAAGTATTATTAGGGGTTTTAATTGTTTTAATCATTAATATTGTCGTATCAATTGTTACTACAGATTACTTAACGTTTAGATGGTGTCTTACAATAGCGATGTTACAATTAATATTTACAATGGCGAATCGTTTTATTTATCGTATTATTAATCATTACTTTTTTCACAAAACCGTTTCGTTCAAAAAGAGTTATCGTGAGGGAAGAATTAAGGTAATGGTTATTGGTGCGGGTGAAGCCGGTGTTAGTTTAATTAGAGAGATGCAAAATGTGGAAGAGCTTAATATGGCTCCGTTATTGATTATTGATGATGACCCCGCAAAGTTAAACCAATATATTTGCGGGATTAAAATTGCCGGTAATCGCCATGATATTGTTTCTTTGGCTAATAAATATGACATTGATCGTATTGTAATTGCTATACCATCAGCCGACCCAAAAGAAATTTCTAAAATCATTATGATTTGCAAAGAAACAAAATGTAAAATTCAAACGTTACCAGGGATGTTTCAGTTGGTTGGAGAAAAAGTATTAATCAAAAAGATAAGAGATGTACAAATTGAAGATTTATTAGGTAGAGAACAAATCAAGGTTAATCTATGTGAAATAAATCGGTATTTAAAAAACCAAACGATTTTGATTACGGGTGGTGGAGGCTCAATTGGCTCTGAATTGTGTCGGCAAATTGCCAATAGTTCGCCAAGAAAACTGATTATTTTTGATTTCTATGAAAATAATGCCTATGATATTGAACAGGAATTAAAACGGAATTTTCCAAACCTGGATTTACTGGTACTCATTGGTAATGTACGAGATGAAGCGAAAATAAAAGATGTGTTTGCAAAGTATCATCCAGATATTGTTTATCATGCAGCAGCCCATAAACATGTGCCTTTAATGGAAACTAGTCCCATTGAAGCAGTAAAAAATAATGTTTTTGGTACGTTAAACGTTGCAAGAGTTGCATCTGAATATGGTGCTAAAAAATTTATTTTAATTTCTACGGATAAGGCAGTGCGCCCAACCAACATTATGGGGGCAACAAAAAGAATTTGTGAAATGATTGTACAAACAATTGATAAACATTCAGTAACTGAGTTTGTTGCGGTTCGCTTTGGAAATGTTTTAGGATCCAATGGTTCCGTTATTCCCCTTTTTAAGAGACAAATCGAAATGGGTGGACCTGTAACGGTCACTCATCGCGAGATTACTCGCTATTTCATGACCATTCCGGAAGCAGTAAGTTTGGTCTTGCAAGCAGGAAGTTATGCAAAAGGGGGAGAAATCTTTGTTTTGGATATGGGAAAACCAGTTAAAATTTATGATTTAGCTGAAAACATCATTAAGCTATCGGGATATACTCCTCATGTTGACATTGCGATAGAAATTACTGGTTTGCGCCCTGGCGAAAAGCTATATGAAGAATTATTGATGGAAGAAGAAGGTTTACAAAGTACAGAAAACAAGTTGATTTATATTGGAAAACCTATAGAACTAGATGAAGCAAATTTCTATCATAAATTATCAGAATTGCAACAAAAATGTCTAGAAGAAAATGTTGACATGAAAATAATTATTAGGGATTTGGTTCCTCAGTATCATTCTAATGGAGAATAAGTATGATTGAGCTTCTAAAATATATTCTGTTGGGACTTGTTCAAGGGATTGCGGAAGTATTGCCAATCTCTTCTAGTGCTCATCTAATCATAGTTCAGGAATTGTTGGGGGTTAGTGATGATTCTCTCACCTTTGAAGTGATGCTTCATCTTGCAAGCTTAATTGCAATTTTGGCCTTTCTATGGAAAAAAATATGGCAATTAATGAAGGGCTTTTATCACTACGTGTTTCGAAAAAATAAAGAGTATCAAAGCGAATTTAAATATATTCTGTTGCTCATTGTTTCAACAATTCCAGCTGTTATTTTTGCTTTGCTATTAAAAGATGTCATTGATACATTTAGTGCAAAATTATGGTTTGTGGGAACACTTTTAATCGTGAATGGTTTGATGTTATTACTATTAACAAGAATTGCTGGCTCGCGAAAAAAAGAGGAGTTAGGATATAAGGATGCCATTGTGATTGGTTGTTTTCAATGCTTTGGTATTTTACCAGGGATTTCTCGTAGTGGATCTTGTTTATCAGGAGCATTTGCACGCAAAATTGATAAAGAAACAGCAGCAGACTATGCATTCTTATTGTTCATTCCCGCCGCTTTAGGAGCTACAATATTAGAAATAGGCCATTTGCAAGAATTTACAAGTGCATCAACAAACTTTGTTTACTATATTGTTAGTTTTGTTGTTGCGATGGTCACGACTTATTTTTCTTTTAAACTATTGCTAGCAGTGATTCGAAAAAAGAAATTAAGCTGGTTTGGTTATTATTGTTTAGCGATTGGTTTTAGTGTCGTGCTATATCAATTCATTGTACGTGTTTAAGGAGATTATTCGGATAAAAAAACAATCAAACAGTAATCTCTGAATAAGCCTTAATCAAGTCCATTGATTGCTTTTTTGGAGTGAAGGTAATTCTTCCACTTCCAATCATCTATATTGAAAGGAGAAGAAGGTATGAAGATTGCAATGTTAGGAGCAGGAAACGGCGGTTGTGCTGTTGCTGCTGATTTAAGTTTAAGAGGACATGAGGTGACCTTGATAAAAACCTCACAATCTCTTCATGATGATAATTTTAATTATCTTCAAAAACATCAAGGAGTGATTCAATTATATGAAAATGATGAAGTTAAAGAAGCTAAGATCAAAGAGGTAACGCGGGATCTCAACAAGATAAGAGATGCTGAAGTAGTTATTATTTATATTCAAACAAATTATCATGAAGATTTGATTAAAAGGATAAAAGAGTATTGGCAATCAGATCAAATTGTTTTGATTAATCCTGGATATTTGTCAACTGCATATATGTTGAAATGGGGTCTTAATGATGGCATTATTGTTGAGGCACAAAGTTCCTTTATTGATTGTCGAATTTTTGCTCCAGGCAAAATAAAAATCGGTTTTAGAAATGCGCGGAATCCTTTGGGAATATATCCATCTAGTAAAAAAGCCATTGCGCAAGAAAAATTGGATAAACTAGGATTTCCTTTTGTTTATCTAGATAATGTAATTGAAGCAGCGCTTCATAATCCGAATTTAATTGTTCATACCGTTGGGGCAATCATGAGTCTACCGAGAATAGAAAAAACAAAAGGGGAGTATTGTATGTATCATGAAGTATTTACTCCTAGTGTTTGGAATATTTTAGAGAGTTTAGACAAAGAAAAAATGGATATATTGCAAAAACTAGGTTTTGAAAGAATTCCCTATGTTGAGGCTTGTAAATATCGCAATAGTTTGGATGATTCTTTAGATGCAAAAGAAGTTTTCTTCTGGTATGCTAGTATGCCCACGAGAGCAAAAGGGCCAATCAAACCAGATTCGCGCTATATAACAGAAGATGTTCCCCAAGGATTGGTTATGTTAGAAACATTAGGAAAAAAATTGGGCGTTATAACACCCATTACAACATCGCTAATCGAAATCGCATCAGCTGCTTTGAAGATGAATATGCGTGAAAACGGGAGAACCATTTCCCGATTGGGCGAGAAAAATATTACTACAATTCTTGAAGATTGTACGAATAACAACCTATAAATGGAGATCATTCATGAAAGAAAAGATTGTTGATTTTTTTAAAGGTATCTGTATTGGTATTGCTAATGTCATTCCTGGTTTCAGTGGAGGAACCATGGCCGTTATTTTAAATATATATGAAAAAGTGATTTATGCTTTTAGTAATATTTTTAGCCATCCGATTAAAGTATTTAAAAAACTATGGACGTTATTCATCGGTGTTATTGTTGGAATTGTTGTTTCCGTATTAGCAATTGCTAAACTATTAGAACGCTTCCCATTACCGACAATCTTATTCTTTATTGGTCTCATCATAGGCTCAATCCCCAATGTATACGCTAGTGCAAGAAAAAAGGCAAAGGTGACCAGCAAAGATATCGTCGCCTTTGTTGTTGCAATCGCGATGATGGTCGCATTACCTTTGATTAATAGTCATTCTTTTTCTGGTAATGTCAATATCATTATCCTTGTTATGTTGTTTTTAATGGGAATTATTTCTGCGGCAGCGATGGTGATTCCTGGTATTAGTGGTTCGTTGGTGTTAATGGCTTTCGGGTATTATCTTTATATTGTTACCAACATCAAAGCGCTATTAGCAGGATTTTTAGCACTGGACTTCGCCAATCTTTCTAGTAGTTTTGTAACGGTATTGGTTTTTGTGATTGGTTGTGTTTTAGGAGCGGTATATGTAGCAAAACTCATCCATTTACTGTTGAAGAAACATCACCAAACGGTATATTTTGCTATTTTAGGATTATTAATCGCTTCCCCATTTGTTATTGTGTGGATGAATTATGAGTCTCTACGAAATAACATAAAGATTGAACCGATTATTATTGGCGTAATATGCCTTATCTTAGGCATTATTAGTGTTGTCTTTTCAAAAAGATTAACTAAAAAAATAGATGAGTAGAATCTCATCTTTTTGTCTCTATGAGGACTGATATGGAAAACAAGAAAAAAAAGAATGTTCTTTATTTGATTTTATATATTTTAAGCATTTTAGTGGTTTATGTTTCATCGTTACAAAGTGGTGATGTTTCCGCTAATGAGTCAAGCTGGATGACTAACTTTTTCTTTCAACTGATAACCAGCCTTGATTTTTTAAAAATCGATATAGATTATGACGTACTTCATAACCTTGTTCGAAAAGTGTTTGGACATTATGGTTGGTTTTTTGTTATTGGTGTGTTTGGAGCGGCAACATTCATTTCTTTTATGCAGCCTAAAAAAAGAATTTGGGTTTCATTGGCAATTGGTGCATTTGTTGCTATTACTGCAGAACTTATGCAATTTTTTGCTATTAATCGCGGACCAATGGCTAGTGATATGCTTATCAACTTTAGTGGCTATTTCACAAGTACGCTACTATGCTTTGCAATTCTTAGCATTCGAAACCAACAATTGAGTCAAAAGAAATAAGGCTTTTCTTGTTTTTGAAAAAATGGTATAATACAATTAACAAATGAATACAAGTAGGAAAAAACATGACTAAATTGGGAAAGACGATATTCAACAA
>JAQUVC010000081.1 GCA_028693535.1 Bacilli bacterium | reverse complement strand
AATGGAATTGATTCCTCTTTCAATTTTGCAGCGATTCATGAAGAGGATATTAAAAGCCTAGGGAATACCATCACTCCACCGAAAGATATCTATCAAATGAAGGATGCTTTAGATTTCATTGCCATATTGTCATTAATCGTCACGAAGCGATTAAAAAAACATCATTTTAAAGCTAAATCAATTTCTTTATCATTGAAAAAAAACAATTTTGAAGTCATTACAAAACAAAAAACACTCGATAACTATAGTGACAATAGTCAAGATTTTTTTAATCTTGCTAGTAGTATCATCAAGAAAAATTACGATTTTTCATTTCCTTTAAGAAGTATTAGTCTTCGAGTAGGAAAAATTATGATTAGTGAAGAAGAACAACTTTCACTTTTTGAAGAAAAAAATAGTATTCAAATGGAAAAAATTCTAAATCGTTTGAAAAAGATATATGGGAATTTTGATTTGGAGGAAAGTGCAACAAAAAAAGATCGAGAAGTTAAGATTAATTAGGAGGGAAATTATGTGTGGTAGATATACAACCAATACAGAAGATGAAATACTAGAAATTAGGGATATTGTGGAAGATATTAAGATTAAAATCTCACAGGATGAATACCAGTTTTTAGGGAAAGAAGTTTATCCTTCTTGTTTAGCTCCAGTTATTACAAAGAGCAAAGAATTGCGTGTTTTAAAATGGGGGTTTAAAAAGTGGGATGGTAAAGGACTCATTTTTAATGCTCGTAGTGAAGGAATAGAAACAAGTAAATATTTTAATCCTCATGTAAACGAAAATCGTTGTTTGATTCCAGCAAAATTGTATTTTGAATGGGAAAAAGAAGATGGAAAAGTCATTGATAAATATCAAATTAAAGATGCCAACAGCGAACTGATATTAATGGCAGGAATCGTAAAGAAAAACGATGAAGGGCAGGAAGAGTACACAATTATCACGAAAGCAGCGGAAGAAGAGCTTAGTTTTATTCATGAACGAATGCCTGTGATTGTTGATTATGATAAAGCAATTCGTTGGCTAGATGGAACGATTCCTGTTGAAGAGATTCTAAAGAATCAAATTGTTATGAATTATCAAGTAACTGAAAAAAAAGTTAGAGCAGTCTAACTTTTTTTGGTTGGGTTTTCTCTAACCAATGGCATTGCCATACAACGTGGTCCACCACGACCTCTAGATAACTCACTAGAAGGAATTGGATGGATGTTTACTCCGCTTTTTTTGAGAATATCATTGGTAATATGATTACGCTCATATACAATAACTTCTCCAGGAGCGATTGCTAACGTATTTGCACCATCATTCCATTGTTCGCGGTCTGAGGAGATAACATCATTTCCTCCACAAGGAATTAAAGTAATCGGAGTATCTAAATAGCTGCTAAGAATATTTTCTAGGCTATCTTCTAATGGTTTTACAATTAATTTTTTACTTTTCTTACGATTGGGAGTAATTTCATAGATTTTTGTTATTTTCTGACATTGAGGATGAATGGTAAACTTATCATAATCAACTTGAGTTAAAACAGTATCTAAATGCATGAAAGAACGATCCTTTGGTAAGTCAAAAGCAAGAATTGTTCGAAAGTTGTTGTCATTATTATAGAAGATGTTTTTTGCTAAGCGTTCTATTGCGGTAGGATGCGTTCTTTGACTAATGCCAATAGCAATCACTTTATCACTAAGAACTAAAATATCGCCGCCCTCAATACTGACATTGTAGTTTCTTTTGTATAATAATTGATATTCTGGGAGTTGATATTTGGGATGATACTTAAAAATATATTCCCCATAAATCGTTTCTCGACTCCGGGTTACGGAAAACATTTTACTCAGTGAGACGCTATTATTGATCACAGCAAAAGGGTCACGAGTAAAGTATAAGTTAGGCATTGGATTGGCTACAAAAGGATAGTCTCTAATAAAATCGGTTAAATTTCTTTTTGTATAATGGGGAATTTCACTTCGTTTAATTCCTGCCATTGTTTTAGAGACCATCGTTTTTGTATTAGAAAATGACTTTAGGTACTCTACCAACACTTGTGTTAAGGTTTCACTATTGATATTTGCTTCAGCAATAAACTGATAAATGAATTCATTTTTGATGTCTTCGTTTACATCTAGACTTTCAGCAACCAAATCAGTTAAATAAACAACTTCAACTCCACTTTCTCTGAGAACCTTTGCAAAGGCTCGATGCTCTTTAATAGCCAAAGGTAGCCATGGAATATCATCAAACAATAATTCTTCAAGGTAATTGGGGGTTAAGTTTTCTAGTTCTTTTCCTGGTTCATGAAGAAGAACGGTTTTCAACCTTCCAATTTCTGATTTCACATTCAAAATATTCATAAAAGCTCCTTTCCATTATCTATAGTATACCATAAAAAATGATTTATGAACATGAGGAAGCTTTTTAAATATTGCTTTTATATCATCGATGAATGTTTTTGTTTATAAAGATATCTTGTAAAAGGGGGTAGGATTTGGTATAATAACATATAAAGGTGGTGTTCCCATGAGTAAAATTAAATTTTGTGCCTTAGGTGGCTTAGGTGAAAATGGCAAGAACATGTACATTGTTGAAGTGGATGAAAAAATTTTCGTTCTTGATGCGGGGTTAAAGTTTCCTAGTGTTGAATTATATGGTATTGATACTGTAATTCCTAATATAAATTATTTAATTGAAAATAAAGAGAAAGTTCAAGGGATTTTTTTATCGCATGGTCATGATGATGCAATTGGTGCTGTTCCTGAACTTTTAAGAGTGCTAAATGTTGGTGTTTTCGGCACCCATTTTACGATGTCGTTGGCTGAACTAGCCATCTCGGATGCAGGGCTTAATATTGCAGATTATCGATTATATCGCATTAACGATGATAAAGTGCTAAAATTTGGGAATGTGACTGTTTGTTTCTATAAAACAACACATAGCATTCCTGAAAGCGTCGGTGTTGCGATTAAAACAAGTGATGGAGCTATTGTATATGCTCCTGACTTTACTTTTACAAGTAGTAGTGATAAACGCTATGCGACTTCTTATAATAAGATTAGTGCCATTGCGGACAACGGTGTCTTGGCACTTTGTGCTGAAAGCTTAGGCACCGGCAATATTGATAGAGTGAATAATGATTATGCTTTAAATCATGCAGTAAAAGAAATTCTCTTTAATTCTAAGCGCATTATATTTGCTCTTTTTTCAACTGATCTTGATCGAATCCAAAAGGTAATCAACCTTTGCGTTGCTAACAATCGAAAAATAGCAATTATCGGTCGTAAAGTTCAAAAGACGATGAATGTTGCGATGAACAATGATTATTTAAAAATACCAGAAGAAAATCTAGTTAATTTAAAATATATTGATGATAAAAATGATAATAATGATGATAAGTATGTAATTATTGTTACTGGTAATCGCCATGAACCTTATTATACATTGCAAAGAATGGCTGTAGGTCAAGACCGATTGATTCAAATTGAAAGCACAGATAATGTAGTTATCATTTGTCCACCTGTTACAGGTACAGAGAAGATGGCAACAAAATCGTTGGATACATTGCATCGTATTGGTGCAAAAGTAACCAATATATCTAAGGGAATTCTTCGTAGTTCTCATGCGGATAGCGAAGATTTAAAGATGTTATATCAAATGTTGAACCCGAAGTATATTATTCCTGTTAGTGGAGAATACCGCCATCAGTATATGCATAAGAATATTGCTTTGGAATTTGGTTATGCTGAAAGTAATATTATTATGTTAGAAAATGGAGAACAAATAACATTTGAAGATGGTATCTTAAAACCAGCAAGAAGCAAAGTTACTGTTGGTGATGTATTAGTTGATGGTTCTATTGTTGGTGATATCAATGAAGTTGTTTTGAAAGATCGCGAGATGTTATCGCAAGATGGCACAGTTTTGGTCGTTGTTAACGTAAATGCTCGTAGTAAGAAGATATTAGATGGCCCAAAAGTTGTTATGAAGGGTTTTGTTTGTTGTGATTCATCACAAGAGGTCACCGATAGCATTACTGAAGTAACAGAAAAAATAATCACTACCCATCTAAATCGTAAATATGTGGATTGGAGTCTTTTGAAAAGTGATTTAAAGGATCGAATAAGTAAGAGTATCTATTCACAGGTAAAAAAGAATCCAATTGTAATACCGATTGTTATTGACATAGAAGAATAAAAGAGGAGTATATGAAAAAATTAAAAAGTTATCAAATAAGGCAGATGTGGCTTGATTTTTTCAAGGAAAAACATCATGAAGTATTGCCAAGTGCCTCTTTGGTTCCAGCCAATGATCCAACATTATTGTGGATTAATGCTGGAGTAGCTCCGTTAAAAAAGTTTTTTGATGGCCGCGAAATACCAAAAAACAAACGCATGGTCAATGCGCAAAAATCAATCAGAACCAATGATATTGACAATGTTGGTAAAACTGCTCGACATCATACTTTCTTTGAAATGTTAGGAAATTTTTCCATTGGTGATTATTTTCGTGATGAAGCACTGACATGGGCAATAGAAATACTAACTAGTGATAAATGGTTTGGTTTTGATTTAAATAAGTTATATTTTACAATTTATCCTAATGACAATGATTCTTATCAAAAATGGGTTGCCTTGGGGGTTCACCCTAGTCATATCATTCAATTAGAAGGCAATTTTTGGGAAATTGGCGAAGGACCATGTGGACCAGATACGGAAATATTCTATGATCGAGGAGAAAAGTATGATCCTCAGAACTTAGGAATTAAAATGTTGATCGAAGATATTGAAAATGATCGTTATATTGAGATTTGGAATATTGTTTTCAGTCAATATAATGCTAAGGCAGGAACTGATCGTAGCAGTTATAAAGAACTTCCAAGTAAAAACATCGATACCGGAATGGGACTTGAACGAATGGCTTGCATCATGCAAGAAGTGGAAACTAATTATGATACCGATTTATTTATGCCTAT
>JAQUVC010000080.1 GCA_028693535.1 Bacilli bacterium | reverse complement strand
TAAAATGGATATTGAAAAATATACAAACAGTAAAGTTTATCATTTTTTTGAAGTTTTGTTTAAACTAATTGTTTGGAATATATTAACGATAATAATAGTTTGCTTGGTGATTGCTGGACCTTTTCTTGGCTTTTATTATTTAAAAGAAGGAATGTTGGCAGGTCTACTTATGATTATCGGCATTTTGTTGGGATTTTTTGTTTTTATTCCTTGCTATTGTACTATTTTTTCTTGTATTAAATTACATAAAGAAGAAAAAGAATCAACCACATTGTTTATCTATTTTAATCGGTTGTGGGATAATATAAAAAGCCTATATAAAGTTGAACTTATTTTTTTTCCAATTGTCATTTTATTTTCTTTTTCTATGTATTTCTATTACGAAGTGATTGGTAATGAAGAACTTGAAATCAATCTCATTACATCAATATATCAAATAGGATATACAATTTTATTGTTTGCTATTGTTGCTATTTTCTTGTGTTTTCTAAATTTGCCAATGACAATGGGATATTTTCGGATGCAAACGAAAACCATAATGAAATTCACTTTAATCATGACATTTAAACACATTTTAAGGACCTTGCTGTTTGCTATTTTATTTATTGTACCATTGTTAATCGTCATCTTAGTGAATTCATTAATCCCTGTCTGGATGTTAATCGGCTTTAGCCTACCACTATATGCAATGTATTATCTAACAAGAAAAGATTATTGGCGTTTAGTCAATAATATTGATATCGTTAGAGATGAAGAAATATATTTAAAAAAAGGAGAGGGAAATGATTAAATTAGGTATTGAAAGAATTGATGATTTTTTATATTTATTTAAGGGGAAGCGAGTTGGTTTGATTACGAATCCAACAGGAATTGATCATAATTTTATATCAACGATTGATATCCTTCATGAAAAGGTAAACCTAGTAGCGCTTTTTTCACCAGAACATGGTGTTAGAGGTAATGTTGATGCTGGAGTACAACTAGAAAGCTACATTGATGATAAGACTGGAATAATTGTTCATAGTTTGTATGGAGACAAAAGACGCCCTAGCGATGAAATCATGAATAATGTTGATTTAATTTGTATTGATATTCAAGATGTAGGATCTAGATTTTATACATTTATGTACACGATGGCGTATTGCATGATAGCTTGTAAGGATAAAAATAAAAAATTTGTTGTTTTTGATCGACCAAATCCAATTAATGGGCAAGATGTTGAAGGAAATATTTTGGATTTGAACTACCGTTCATTTATTGGATACTATCCCATTGTCCAACGCCCAGGAATGACAATTGCTGAATTAGCACTGCTTTTTAATAAAGAATATGAAATAGGGTGCGATTTGGAAGTTGTTCCGATGGAAAACTATGATCGTAAACAATACTTTGAGGAAACTGGGTGTTTGTGGATCATGCCATCACCAAACATTCCCACACCAGAAATGGCCTTATACTTTAATTCAACTTGTGTTTTTGAGGGTACGAATGTAGCTGAAGGGCGAGGAACGACCTTACCATTTAAGATGATAGGAGCGCCATATATTCGTGCTGACGAATTAGCCAATAAGATGAATGCTTTTGGGTTTAAAGGGATTTATTTCCGTCCAGTGCATTTTAATCCGGTTGCCTTTAAATATAAGGGAGAGATGTGTAGCGGAGTGGAGTTATACGTTTTCAATCGTAAGGAGTTTACACCTGTAAAAGTTGGATGGGCGTTGCTTGATGTCATTCGTAAACTATATCCAAATGATTTTGCTATCAATCAACCATACACAGTTGGAAGACCATGTATGCTTGAATTAAATACTGGCTGTTCTTATATCAAAGAAAACAAGTATTCGTTGGAAGAACAATTTGTCATTATTGATAAGGAAACGCAAGATTTTATAAAAACAAGAGAGAAATATTTATTATATTAGGAGAATATTAACATGAATCAAGAAATAGCCAAAATGACATTAAAAGAAAAAGTAGGACAATTACTGATTGCTGGTTTTGTCGGTTATGAATATGATGAAAACATCAAGTCTTTAATAGAAGAATACAAATTAGGGAATGTTGTTCTATTGACAAGAAACTTTCAAGACATCAAGCAATTTCATGATTTGTGTTTAAAATTATATACAGAAATACAAAAAAACACGAAGATATTGCCATTTATGACCATCACTCAAGAAGGGGGAATGGTCACTAGAATCGTTCGTGAAGCAACCTTTTTTCCTGGGAACATGACGCTTGGAGCAACGAAACAAGAATATGCATTTGAAGTAGGACGTTTAATGGCTGAGGAATTATTTGCTTTGGGAATCAATGTAGACTTTGCTCCATCGCTTGATGTTAACAACAATCCTGACAATCCTGTGATTGGTGTTAGAAGCTATTCGGATAATCCCAATGTGGTAGCAAAATACGGCTTAGATTTCATTCGTGGAATGCAATCAACGGGAATGATAGCAACAGCAAAACATTTTCCAGGGCATGGTGATACGAATGTTGACAGTCATTTTGGCTTGCCTAGTATTGCTCATGGTCGCGAGCGAATCGAAAACTTAGAACTTGTTCCTTTTAAAAAGGTGATTGATGAAGTAAAGGCAATAATGCCAGCCCATATTTTCTTTAAAGCATTTGAAGAAAATCAAATTCCAGTTACCATTTCTAAAAAGGTGATTACCGGATTATTACGCCAAGAATTGGGGTTTAAGGGTTTGATTATTAGTGATGCAATGGAGATGAAAGCGATAGCTGATAACTTTGGAGTAGCCAAAGGATCTGTACTGGCGTTGCTTGCAGGTCAAGATCAACTGATCGTTTCAGCAAATTACCAACATCAAGTAGAAGTTCTAACAGCCATAGAACAAGCGGTGATGGATGGTATAATTCCTATGGCTTTGATTGATGAAAAAGTTGCAAGAATAGTAACTTATAAACAGCAATTACAAAAGACGTATGAAGATAAATTTGTTCATAAGACATATGAAGAGAAGAAGGAAATAATCCTTAATAAACAAAGCAAAGAATTTGTTGGTAAAATTGTAGATGAATCATTAACCTTAGTAAAAGGGGAAAATATCAATGTGAATTTATCGACATTGGTACTAGCACCATCGCCATTTGCTATGACGATTGTTGAAGAAGATATCAGCAATCGAAGCATTGTGAAAGCCTTAGGTAAAGCGGGCTTTAAAGGAGAAGCTTTAAAAATTGGTGTCAATCCAAGCAAACTCGAAATAGATGAGTGTATCCTAAAAGCCAAAGAATATGAACAAGTACTTGTTTGTACTTATAATGCAATTAATTATCAAGGACAAGTTGATTTGATTAATCAACTATTTAATAATGCTGTGAATTTGTTTGTTCTTTCAACAAAGTCGCCATATGATATTTTCAAATTCAAACAAGTTAAACATTACTTGTGTTTGTATGAATATACACCGAACTCTGTCCTAACAGTTGTAAAGTATTTACAAGGAAAGATAAAACCTCAAGGAGCCTTGCCGATTAAACTTATTGAAAAGGTTAAAGTTGGAGCTTCTGTTTATGTGGGGTTAAAAGAATATCCTGTTGCAAAGAACTTAGAATACTTACAAATGTTGAAGACCAATGGTGTTGACAGAGTCTTCATTTCGGCGCATATTCCCGAAATGAGCGAGGATTTTGTCACGGAATTATTTATTGTTTGTAAGAAGGCAAAAGAATTGGGATTAAAAGTAATTCTTGATGTTTCTAGGCCGATGATGGAAAAATTCACACTACCAGATATCTATTCTTTGCGTTTAGATTATGGTTTTCATAATGATGAAATCGTTGAACTATGCAAGCAAGATAAATTTATCGTTGAGTTTAATGCTTCAACAATTACCATTCAACAATTAGAATATTTCAGGAGTTGTGGTGTTGATTTACACAAAGTAAGAATCAGCCATAATTTTTATCCGAAATTATACACAGGAATCTCGCGGGAAGAAGTCATTCGCCGAAATCAAATCTTCAAACAATATGGTCTTCCTGTTATGATGTACATACCATCACAAAATCAAAAAAGACCTCCAATGTATGAAGGTCTACCAACCATCGAAGATCATCGTTATTGTCCATTAGAGGCGGTGCTATCTGAAATTAGAGGACTTAATATTGATGAGGTTTTCTTTGGTGATAGCTATGCAAGTATGGAAGAAATTAAAACGACAACTACGTTTGATTATGATGTTGTACAAATACCCATCTTTGTAAACAAGGGCTTGTCCAAAGAAGAAAAAGAGTTATTACAGCAAGAACATCGCAATCGAATTGATCAACCAGCTAGTTTTATTCGTTCTTCGTGTCGCCTAAAAGCAGGAGAAGTAGAACCTAAGAATGCAATATCAAGAAAAAAAGGGAATATTACCATTGATAATAAATTATTTGCTCGCTATCAAGGAGAAGTTTGTCTGATGTTAACGGACTTACCACAAGATGATCGAGTAAATGTGGTTGGTAACATCGTTTGTGGGATTGAAACATTGGCGTTTATTAAACCAGGAGATCGATTTCAATTGGTTATCAAAGGTGAAAAAGAATGAAAAAAGTAATCATTGCTGTAGATGCAGGGGGAACCAAAACAAAGGTATCGGCTATTGATGAAAATGCTAATATTGTTTATGAAGAAATAGGCGATTCGGGAAGTCCCGCAGTCATCCATGAAAAGGCAATTATTAACATTTTTAATTTAGTGAGAAGCGTTTTTCACCACGTGAAAGACGAGTATGAGGTTGTTTACGTACAAATGGGTATTTCTGGTTTGGGTGTAATTGCTAATCAGGAAGAATTACAACATAGTTTAACAAACGAATTAGGAGTTGAAGTTTCATTTGCTAGCGATATCATCATCGGCTTATTTTCAATCATTGAAGATAAGTATCCTGAAGGTGTTTTAGTTTTATCAGGAACAGGTAGTGCGGTATGTGCCACCAATGGCCGAGATATTCGCTATGGTGGTGGATGGGGACATTTACTTACAGAAACGGGATCTGC
>JAQUVC010000007.1 GCA_028693535.1 Bacilli bacterium | reverse complement strand
GGGTAGAGCAAGAACGAGGAAAAGTTTACGAAGAAGTGTTAAGCTCTGAAGAAATTGGTCAAAGAAATCGTCTTGAACGAGAAAAAAGATCAACATTGGTTGTTAGAGGGAAACCATTTACTCGTGAGCCAGATTATTATGAAGATGTAAAAAGCGATGATTATGATCGTCAGATAGAATCAACATATAGAGATGAAAAATATCCTGATTATCAAGCACAGGAAGCAATTCAAAGCGAAAAGTATCCATCACAGCCTAAAAAACAACGTAAATATAAATTTCCTCCTGCTAGTTTATTAAATGAACCACGTGCAAAATCAGTAGAAAATCATGTTGAAACAAATATGCAACGTGTAACCATCGATAATACCCTTTCTGAGTTTAAGATTGGTGGTCATGTGGAAAATTATACAAAGGGACCTACCGTTACTCAATTTGAAGTTAAACTAGATTCAGGTGTAAAACCAGAACGCGTTGAAAGTATCTTTAAAAGCTTACAAATGAATTTGGCATCAGAATCACTACGGATAGAAGCTCCAATTGCAGGTAAAACTGCAGTAGGAATCGAAGTACCCAACACAACTCGAGAGATTGTTTTATTTGGAGAAATGATTCGGAATCGTGATTATTTAAATGATGGTAAGCCACTAAATGTTGTATTAGGAAAAATGGTTGATGGCCGTAATAAATATTTAAACATCCTTGACATGCCACATGTATTGATTGCTGGTTCAACTGGAAGTGGTAAAACCGTTTGTATTCACGCGATATTAACAAGTGTTCTTTATAAAGCAACGCCAGAAGAAGTGAAAATTATTTTGGTTGATCCCAAACGCAATGAATTAATGTACTTTAGAGATATGCCTCATTTAGCTTCACCAATTATTACAGATCCGAATCTAGCAACCCCTACTTTAAAATGGGTGGTTGATGAAATGGAACGCCGTTTCATGTTGTTTGAAACAACCTTTAAGAGTTCAATAGAAACATACAATGCAAGTATTGAATCGACGCAACCAAGTCGAAAATTACCATATATTTTAATAGTTATCGACGAATTTGCTGATTTAATCAATACGGCTGGTGAATCATTTGAAATCTATGTACAGCGTATAGCACAAAAAGCGCGAAGCGCAGGAATTCATATGATTATTGCAACGCAACGACCAACAACGGATGTTGTTAAGGGAACAATTAAAGCTAATTTCCAAGGACGAATTGCATTTCGAGTCAACCAACAAATTGATTCCATGACAATTCTTGACCACTCTGGTGCTGAAAAACTTCTTGGAAAAGGGGATATGCTATTTAATTCTGGTAGCAATGATATTCGTGTTCAAAATGCATTCATTACGATTGCTGAAATTGAAAGAGTCACCGATTTACTACGCGAAGAATACGAAACGAATTATATGTTTACTGCTGATGATTTAAAAAAACAAGCAGAAATTGATAATAATGTCAGTTTTGATCCGCGTGCTGATGAATTGTTTGAAAGGGTTGCTCGTTATGTAGTGGCTTTTCAAAGAGCATCAATGAATCAATTACAAAAAGCATTCGGAATGGGTTTTAATCGTGCTGATAATATTATGATAGGTTTGGAAAAACTTGGTATTGTTTCACCAGTTATTCCTGGTCGCCAACGCGATGTTCTAGTGCAATCGGAAGAAGAACTTGATGAAATTTTAAGGAGATAGTTGTTACAAGATGACAGAAAAAGGGCAAATGAAGGCTATTGAAAATAGAATCATAATCTTAATAGTATCAGCGATACTGTTATCTATTTTCATGGTATTAAAAGGGAATACTTTCACAGATAATATTATTCGGTTTGTATCTTTTTCCGTTGCTGCAACTATTATTACGTATGATTTATATGTTCGGTTTCTTATGGTCCCTCGTGGGCCCAGAGTAACTAATATTTTTTACCAAATATGTGACTTTTTGTCACTTTTTGCTATTGTATGCTTAGGTTTTCAACTTTTTGCTAGTTTTGTTTATTTTCGAGCAACGGTGGAAGGGACATCGATGGTTCCTACTTTGCAAAATGATGATGTTTTGATGGTTAGATCAACAAGAACCGTGGATCATTTTGATGTTATTGTTGTTCAAGTAAATGATAAATATAATATTGTTGTACCTGGAATTGATGAAGGTGATTTACTTGTGAAAAGAGTAATTGGTATGCCAGGAGATACATTTTACTTTAAAGATGATATCTTATATTTAAATCATGTAATGATTGATGAAGACTATTTAAAAGACGAACAAGGCGATTTCTATTATGGAGGTGGACTCCGGGATTTTTCATTAGCCTTTTATTGTCGTATCAAGGGGGAAAATGCTTGCCCTGAAAATGGGGAATGTACAATTCCTGAAGATTACTATTTTGTTATGGGTGATAATCGTACGAATAGCAACGATAGTAAAACTTTTGGACTTTTCCACAAATCACAAATAATTGGTATTGTAAAGTATCGAGTAATTAATATATTTAACTGGGAGAAGGTAGAATAACATGATTCAATGGTTTCCTGGACACATGGCGAAAGCCAAAAAAGAAATGGAAGAAAAATTACGATTGGTTGATATTGTTTATGAACTTTTAGATGCGAGGATTCCATACTCATCTAAAAACCCTATGATAAATGATATCTTAAAAAACAAGCCACGTTTAATTTTACTAACAAAAAGCGATATGGCGGATAATAATTATACAAACAAATGGCAAAGATACTTTACTGCTCAAGGTTTGTACTCTTTGATGATCGATTCTATCAGTGGTTTGAATATAAAAAAGATTATTAGTTTATCGCAAGACATATTACAGGATAAATTTAATAAGGAAAAAACAAGAGGTTTGAAACCACGCCCGATCAGGGGAATGATTGTGGGGATTCCTAATGTTGGTAAATCAACACTGATTAATAAATTAGTAAATAAAAAAGCAACCAATGTTGGTAATAAACCAGGAGTTACAAAAGCACAACAATGGGTTCGGTTAAATAAAGATTTGGAATTATTAGATACTCCAGGAGTGCTTTGGCCTAAATTTGAAGATCAAAAAGTTGGAATTCATTTGGCTATAACTGGAGCAATTCGTGATGAAATACTAACGAGTTCTGATTTGGGGTATTATTTGCTTGATTTTTTGAAGGCAAATTATGAAAAAAATATCATTGAACGTTATAATCTCCCTTCAGCACTTCCTAATTCTGAAATCTTAAAGCATATTGCAGTTTCGCGAGGAATTAGCGATAAAGAGGATATTGAAGAAAAGGTAGCTGATGTTTTATTAAATGATTTTCGTAGCCTTCGTCTTGGGCGAATAACACTGGATATTCTATGATTGATTTATATGAATATGAAAACAACCTTGCTGCTAAGGGGTATCAGTACATTGTTGGTACCGATGAAGCTGGTAGGGGTCCAATGGCAGGACCATTGGTGGTAGCAGCATGTTTGTTACCAATCAATCACAAAATATTAGGATTGAATGATTCTAAGAAATTATCTCCAAAAAAGCGAGAAGCATTATATGAAATCATTGTGAAAGAAGCTCGTGAATATCATATTGAAATCATCGATGTAGGCGAAGTTGATCGCTTAAACGTTTATCAAGCAAGTAAGTGGGGAATGGAGCAATGTATCAATCAATTTCAATTACCGATTGACTATGTTTTAAGTGACGCTATGCCACTTGATATTGAGCCTGAGTATTTGGCAATTATCAAGGGGGATGCAAAAAGCGCTTCAATTGCTGCTGCTAGCATTCTTGCAAAAGTCACTCGTGATCGGATTATGATTGATTTAGATACTAGTTACCCACAATATGGGTTTAAAAAGCACAAAGGTTATGTAACGCGTCAACATCTATTAGCACTAAACGAATATGGGATATGCCCAATTCATCGCCGCAGCTTTGCGCCAGTGATTCACGCAATGAGGAGGAAGTGAAATGAAAAAATGGTTAATTTTACTATTATTTGGTCTTCTATTTATTTCTGGTTGTAGTAGAATGAAGGGACTGCAATACGAGAAAATACTCGCTGAGCATGAAATATACAATCAAGATTTGAATTCCTATTTATTGGTCAATGGCAAACCAGTGTTAGAAAAAGAAAGCATTAAGATTAAATATGCCATTACTATTTATGCCAACATCATTGCTGGAACAGGAAGATATTTTAATTACTATCAAGTGGATTGGACGACTGATACAGGAAGAATTGACCAATACTATCACATTTTTAATGAGGATGCGCGTAAACGCTCTTATGCTCAAAACTTCTTTCCTTATAATTATGTTTATGGAAGTTTGATTACTAAGATAGATGTTCTCTTTGATTACGAGTATTTGCAACAAGAAGAAAGTGTGGAAGCGAAAATAATGTATAGCGAAGATCTGCTCACTTTAAATGCTAGTGAATTAGATAGCTCAAAATTTGCTTCTACTTTAGAAAACTATCAAATCGAGCTCATTGCTATTAAAAGAAAGATGGAAGACTTTAATCGCTTTAAATTAAATATTGGCTTTTTAAATCTTGATCAAGAATCGCATATTGATTTTCAATCATGGATTGTAACAAATGATGACAAAATTTATCCATTCTATGGAATATATCATTATCAATTAAGTAATGGCGATTACATTTCTGTTGGTGATGAGATGATAGATAATATTATCGATTTTAAAGAGATGTTTTGTAAGATTAAATACTATCATAACAGTGATGTATATGAAGAATATTATAAAATGAATATCGTGATTGGAGAAGAATAATGTTAACAAGCTTTAACAAGGAAAAGCAACAAGAAGTTTTAAATATGCGTGGCGGTGAAGGACGAGTATTTATCGAGAAACTCGAACCACGGCTTCATCATATGAAAATGTATGCTCGGATTGTGATTCCAGCGGGTTCATCCATTGGATTTCATTTTCATGAAACGGATGAAGAAATGGTCTATGTTTTATCGGGAAAAGGGGAAGTGACGATGGGAGAACAAAAAATGATTATGAATGAAGGCGCAATCAATATCACCAAGCAAAGTGAAAGTCACTCTATTAAAAACATTTTTTCTGAGGATTTGGTTTTACTAGCAATCATCAACGAAATTTAGCTCATTTTGAGCTTTTTTGTTTGGTTTGAAAAAAATAAAATAGTATTTTTAATTAGTAAAAAGATGTTACAATAGAATTAAAGGATAGTTATGACGCAAAAAAGGATTTTTAAAATGTAAATATATTGCATACTTTTAGTCATAGTGTTATAATGCATACGAAATAAGGTGGGAATATGGAAAAATATTTAGTGATTGTTGAAAGTCCAGCAAAATCAAAAACAATTGAAAAGTATTTGGGAAAAGATTATAGTGTTACTTCAAGTAAAGGCCATATCCGCGACCTAACTACAAGGGGATATGGGGGCTTTGGAGTTGACATTGATGATAATTTCAAACCAATGTATAAAATATTAAAAGATAAGTCCGTGATTGTGAAAGCTTTGAAGAAAGACATCAAAAAATATGAAAAAGTCTATCTGGCAACTGACCCCGATCGTGAGGGAGAAGCGATTAGTTGGCATTTGTATGATGTGTTAGGCTTAAATAAAAAGAATTCAGAGAGAATTGTTTTTCATGAAATTACGAAAAATGCTGTTCTAAAGGCTTTGGAAAACGGGCGTGAAATTGATATTGATTTGGTACATTCGCAAGAATCACGACGAATTGTTGATCGAATTATCGGCTTTAGTTTATCAAAATTATTACAGCGAAAAATTGGTTCTAAGTCAGCAGGAAGAGTTCAATCGGTAGTATTAAAACTTGTTGTTGAACGGGAAGAAGAAATCAATCAATTTATACCAGAAGAATATTGGGATATGTTTATTGAGTTTTCTCAAGCCAACCAAACGTTAAAAGCCAAGTTTATTGGTGATAATGATGGTAAAATTAAATTAAATAATAAAGATGATGTAGATAAGGTTTTACAAAACCTAACTGATCACTATGTAGTCAGTGAAATTATTAAGAAAAATCGTGAAAAGAAAGCTAAAGAACCATTTATTACTTCAACATTGCAACAAGAAGCAGCAAGCAAATTAAATTTCAACGCGAAAAAGACAATGATGATTGCCCAAAATTTGTATGAGGGAATTGAACTAGAAAAAGAGCGCATCGGATTGATTACTTATATGCGTACCGATTCTTATCGTTTATCGGATGAATTCATTGCTGAAGGGAAAGAATTCATCACAAAAACTTATGGTGATAAATATTATCAAGGGTATCAAAAAATAACCAACAAAGGAAAAAATGTTCAAGATGCTCATGAAGCAATTAGACCAACAGAACTAGTGTATACCCCTGAAAGTATTAAAAAATATTTAAGTACTGATGAGTTTAAACTATATCATTTAGTTTACTATCGCGCTTTGGCATCACAAATGACTAGCGCCATTGTTGAAGATGAAAAAGTTAGAATAGATAACCATGGATACATTTTTGAAGCAAGCGGAGAAAGAATTCTTTTTGATGGCTATTTGAAAGTTTATCGTGGTGAAGATGCTGAAGATGAAAAGGCACTACCTGCTTTCCAAAAAGGCGAAATCATTACTGATGCTGAAGTCTTCACAGAACAAAAATTTACAACACCTCCACTACGCTATACTGAAGGTCGTCTCATTAGAAAAATGGAAGAATTGGGAATCGGTCGACCATCGACTTATGCAGCAATGGTTGATACCTTAAAGCAAAGAAATTATGTTAAGGTTGAAAAGAAGTTTCTTCATCCTACAAAACAAGGCATTTTAACATCACAAAAATTAGAAGAATACTTTGCGAAAGTGATTAATATTAAATACACTGCTGATATGGAACAAAATCTTGACTATATTTCTGAAGGAAGTAAGGTATGGACAGAAGAATTGGCAAAATTTTACCAAGAATATATGCCATTGGTGGAAGAAGCCGATGAAAAAATGGAGAAGATTTATCCAGTGTTTCTAGAAGAAACATGTCCTCAATGTGGTAGTCCATTGGTCATTCGCAATGGAAGATTTGGAGAATTTGCTGCTTGTTCCGCCTTTCCTAAATGTCGTTATATAAAAAAAGCAGAACCAGAAGAGATTATCTCAACGGGAATTAAATGTCCTAATTGTGCTGAAGGTGAATTGGTTGAGCGAATATCTAAAAAAGGTCGTTCTAAAGGAACAAAGTTTTATGCTTGCAATCGATATCCAAAATGTAAAACGACGTTTTCAGAGTTGCCAAAAGAATACCAAAAAGAAGATGAAAATAGCTAGAAATGATGCTATTTTCTTTTTATTTTTGGTCTTTTTTATCAATAATACAACATAGTTTTCTGATAAAAGCATTGCTTAAAAAGGCAAAAAGTGATATACTATACCTAGTAAATATAAAGGAGAAAGTAGTAAAATTATGGTAGAAAACAATTATATTAACGAACAATTATTAAAGCAAGTTTCTGAACAACAAAAAGTTTCAATCGCACAAATTCAAGCAGTATTGAAGCTGATTGAAGAGGGAGGAACCGTACCTTTTATTGCTCGTTATCGTAAAGAGGTAACAGGTGGGCTTGACGAAGAGCAAATTAGAGCTATTTTCCAAGAATGGGAGTATGGCCGTAAATTGGCTGATCGCAAAGAAGATATTATGCGTCTCATTGAAGAAAAGGGCAAATTAACAGAAGAATTAAAAGCAGCAATTATCGAAGCAAATAAGCTTTCAGAATTGGAAGATATCTATCGACCATTCAAAGAAAAGAAGAAAACACGAGCTACAGAAGCGAAACGCCGTGGTCTTGAACCGCTTGCTGAGTATTTATTGAGCTTTCCTGAGGCAGGTAATGTCCTTGAAGAAGCCCAAAAATATGTGACAGTTGATGCCACTGAAGAAATGGAAAAAGAAGGGCTTGTTGTGAAAGATGAAGCTGATGCGTTACAAGGCGCGAAAGACATCATTGCCGAAACGGTAGCAGATGATGCAAAATTCCGGAGATGGATTCGTAACTTCTTACAAACTAGAGGCGAATTGGTTAGTCAATTAAAAGACAAAGCAATAGATGAAAAACATGTGTATGAAATGTATTATGATTATCGGGAACCGATTAATAATATTAAGTTACATCGTGTTTTGGCGATTAATCGGGGCGAGTCGGAGAAAGTCTTAAAAGTGAGTATTTCTGAAGATACCGAACGAGTAATCAAATTTTTAAATCGTCGCGTAATTGAAAACGAAGCATCGATTAGTGTTAGTTATGTCCAAGAAGCAATTGAAGATAGCTATCGTCGTTTAATCAAATCATCAATTGAACGAGAAATTCGTGCGGAATTAAAAGATAAAGCTGAAAATCAAGCGATTAGGATTTTTGCGGAAAACCTAAAACGTTATTTATTAACACCTCCTATGAAAGGTAAAGTTGTTTTGGGGGTTGACCCTGCTTACCGTACTGGTTGTAAATTAGCTGTTGTCGATGTCACAGGTAAAGTGTTAACAATTGATAAAATTTATCCAAATCAAAAAAATAAAGAAGAAGTTGTTTCTGATAAAAGAACACAACGTGAAGTCGATAAAATCAAAGCATTAGTTGATCGTTATGCCGTAGAGGTGATAGCAATCGGCAATGGAACTGCCAGCCGTGAAACAGAAAGCTTTATTGCTGATACATTGAAGCAAATAGACAAAGAAGTATATTATATCATTGTTAATGAAGCAGGTGCATCTATCTATTCAGCAAGCGATTTGGCTCGAGAAGAGTTTCCTGATTATGCTGTTGAAGAACGCTCTGCTGTATCAATCGCACGAAGATTACAAGATCCACTAAGCGAACTTGTTAAGATTGATCCAAAATCAATTGGTGTTGGACAATATCAATATGATGTAACACAATCAAAATTAAATGACTCACTTGACTTTGTTGTTGAAACAGCGGTTAATAGTGTGGGTGTTAACATTAATAGTGCATCAATTCCGCTATTGCAAAGAGTTTCAGGATTGAATTTGAAAACAGCAAAAACACTTGTGGAATATCGTGATCAAAACGGCGAATTTAAAACTCGTGAAGAAATAAAAATCAAAGGAATTGGACCTAAAACATTAGAGCAAGCAATTGGCTTTTTACGAATTCCTAATGGGGATGAAAAACTTGATATGACTAGTATCCATCCTGAGAGTTATGGTGTTGCTGAGGAAATCCTAACAAAACTAGGATTTACAAAACACGATATTGGTTCAACGGCATTACAGGAAAAAATTGCTGGTTTAAATCGAAAAGAATTCATCAAAGAATTCAGCATTGGTGAATATACATTTAACGATATTTTAGATGCTTTTGTAGCACCATTACGTGACCCACGTGATAGCTTCGAAAAACCAATGTTACGCAATGATGTCCTACATCTGGAAGACTTAAAACCAGGAATGGAATTACAAGGAACAGTACGCAATGTAGTTGATTTTGGTGCTTTTGTCGATTGTGGCGTCAAAGAAGATGGCTTAGTGCATTTATCAAGAATGAGTAGAAGGTTCATTAAACATCCATTGGACAAAGTAAGTGTTGGCGATATTGTTAAAGTGTGGGTAGTTACTGTTGATTTATTAAAAGGAAGAGTAGAATTATCGATGATTCCACCAATGGAACAAGGAAAATAACCAAGGAGGGCAAATGCTACAAAGTCGGGCAATAAAATTAATTTCTGATCAAATATTAGCATCAAAATTAGTTTTAGGACTTTATTTAAGTGGTCCCTTGGTAATCAATCCTGAAGATGCTAGTGGTGATATTCATTTACATTTGGTAGTGGAAGAGAGCAAATATGATATTGTTTGCGAGCAACGAGAAAAATTTCTCGAGGCATATTATAGTATTTTATATATCAATGAAGATCATCACACAAGCATTGTTCATTGTGTCTATGACAATGGTGTCATAGCTTATCTATATGTCATCAAGGAAATAGAGGTCAAGCAACTATTGGGAGTTAAGGTTATTTTCGATGATACCAATTCGTTGCTTACCAATATGTTAGTTCATAATCTAAATCAAGAAATCGCTGAAAAAATAAATAGTTTTGCTTTTACACTTGTGAAATATTATAGCTATTTAAGAAGCGACGATTTCCTTAACATGCTGCATGAAGCAAGCAGATTAGCGATTGGTTTAAAAGATTTATTGGTTTTCCTAACAAGTATGACTAAAAACACGGATGAAGCAGAAAAATTGCTATACATCGAAAGTAATGAAAAAAAGCATCAACAAGCCATAAAACATCTAGACATCAACAATTCGTTAATGGCTGTTAAGTTAATGATGAATATTTTTGATGGAATTATCAATGATATGACAATCGCATTGGCACAAATGGTGAATATCGATTTGTATTTGTTTGCCAAAGAGCGAATTTGGAAACTCTAAGTTTTTTTGTAGTACAGGATTGTATTTTAAAGTGCAATTGAGGAGATAAAAATTAAGGGAATATGACGCAGCAAAAGCAGATTAAACAGGGAATTATCAATATTATATTTTTAGGATTGGTCAGTTTCTTTATTGATCTATCTACTGAAATGGTCTATCCATTGGTAGCCATCTATTTACAAACATTCGCATCAGTACCTGTTGTTGGAATTATTGAAGGATTTGCTGAAAGTGTAGCCGCTTTACTAAAAAGTTATTCGGGATACATTGGCGATAAATATCAAAATAAAAAACGACTGGCTTTTATTGGATATTCCAGCGCTGTTTTCTATAAAATTATTCTCTTCTTTTCGGGAAGTTGGATTGGTATTTTGATTGCTCGATTAATAGATCGGATAGGCAAAGGCATTAGAACTGCTCCCCGTGATGCTTTAATTGCTGAATCTGGTGCTGAAGCTTTGGGAAAATCTTTTGGTATGCATAAAATGCTGGATATGTTTGGAGCAGGATTAGGAATTTTCATTGCTTACATTCTTTATCGGCAGTTAATTAGCGATAATACTTTTATTGACGTTAAAGCATTTAAAATTATTTTTCTATTGTCCATAATTCCTGCAATCATTGGTTTGATTATCTTAATGTTTGTAAAAGAAAAAGGGAACCATCAAAAGCAAGAAAACAAATTATCTCTTAAAACTTTAAAAATCAACCCTAGAATTATTTGGTATTTCATTATTGTTTTTCTATTTAGTTTGGGAAACTCAAGTAATGCTTTTCTAATATTGAAAGCAACAAATACGGGGTACAGTATCAGTTCAGTATTACTTCTTTATTTAATATACCATGTAGTATCTACTGTATTTGCCTTACCTATGGGTAAATTGTCTGATCGCATCGGACGTAAAAAACTTGTTGTTCCGGGTTATCTGTTATATGGAATCGTCTATATCGGATTTGCTTTTCTAACATCAAAAATCTCTTTGTTGATTTTATTTGGTTTATATGGACTATATCAAGCCGTTATCACCGGTTCTGAAAAAGCATTTATTACTGAATATGCCCCTAAAGAAGCCAAAGGTACGATTATAGGGTTTTATGGAACTTGCCAGGGAGTCGGTTTATTATTTGCATCACTGCTAGCTGGTGGCTTGTGGACTTGGTTGGGAGTTTCTGCTCCTTTCATTTTTGGAGGAATCATGGGTTTTATTTCCGCTATTTTAGCATCTATCGTTATGACGTATCGTTTTAAAGATCCAGTAGTTAAAGAAAGCAATTAAAACTATAAAAGCATAATTATTAAAGCAAGTAATCAAAAATAAACGAATCTTGGGAATAGAAACTCTAGTTTCTTGACAAAAAAATAAAAAATTAGTATAATACTAGCATACATAGGAGGATATTATTATGTACTTTGAAAAGGTAAAAGCCTTAATAGCTAAAGAATTATCAATTGATGAAAATAAAATTAATATGGAAAGTAAATTATCTGAAGATCTAGGTGCCGATTCTCTAGATGCCGTTGAGTTAATCATGGCAATCGAAGATGAATTTGATGTTCAAGTTTCTGATGAAGCAGCCCAAAACATTCGTAAAGTTTCAGATATTGTTGAATATCTTGAAAAAACCAAATAAAACAACATTAAAAGCTCGGTTTCGAGCTTTTTTATTTTACACCAATTCACAATAATTAATATAAATATTAATATAATTAATAAAATAATTAAAATAATTAATTTTACTATTGACAATGTTTATTCTGTGTTATATAATAGAGTCATAAAGTGGTGATAGAATGAGAAAAAGAATATTGAAACAAATAGAAAAGAAGAAAATAACGGCAAAAGAAGGATTCGATTTACTATATGGAACAAAGCCAAAACCGGTCAGATTTGCTAATTTACGTTTGAAAATAAAAGATCAACCGCACGTCTCTCGCTTTGTAAATTTATTGTTTTTCTTTCCTATACCGATTCGCTTTGCAATCAAAATTGCAATGAGGTATGCTAAAGAAAAAGATATTCCTCAAGAACTAATCGATGCTTTTCTTGAATATGGTGGCGGTACAACGATATTGGTTGATACAGATGATACAAAAGTAGCAATAGAATTATTATAACCTAGTGGAGGAATGTATGAGAAACAGATTTATTTCTAATGAATATTTATATTATAAACAGCTCGATCGTCGAAAATGTGCACTGGACGATAAATGTGATGATGAAATTGGATTTCTAGGTATTGTATATCAAATATCACGATGGTACAAAATAAATAAAAGAACGAGAAAATATGATTAAGAAAGAGGTGAAGAGATGCGCAAAGAAGTAATTTCGAAATGTCCAATCTGTGGAGATGAGTTAATGATATCAAAGTTGCATTGTGAGAATTGTGGAATTGAGATAAGCGGTGAATTTGAGCTAACAAAATTAGCAAAGCTATCAAAAGAACAATTAACATTTATTGAGATATTTTTAAAGAATCAAGGTAGTATCAAATCAGTTGAAAAAGATATGAATATTTCCTATCCAACAGTTAAAAAAATGTTGAATGAAATTCTTGCCGTTTTAGGTTATGACAAACTAGAAGAAGACAAGATATCAACGCAAAGACAAGAAATTTTAGATCGCTTGGCAAGCAAAGAACTATCGTTTGAAGAAGCAAGTGCTTTATTGAAGAAACTATAATTTAGGAGGATTTTATGGAAGAAAGAGCAAAAATTTTAAAAATGTTAGAAGATGGGATCATTACTGCGCAAGAAGCAGAAGAATTATTTAAAAGCATGGAAGAAAAGAAAGAAAAGAAGCCAGTCGAAGGAGAAATTTTTGAAGATGAGATCTTTGATCGGATTGATGAAGAAAAGAAAGTCAAAGCTAAACTAGCAAAAGCATTGGAAAAAATGCGTAAAGCACTAGAAAAAATTGAAGAAGCAGAATTGAAAGCATCAAAGAAGATCGTTGATAGTGAAGTTTCAAAAAAAGTACAAGCAGAATTGCGACATGCAAAAGAAGAAGTCAAAAAAGCAATTGCTGATGTTGAAGAAAAATTAAATCGCATTGGCGATAAGACAGTAAAAGATAATTTTAAAGACTTTGGTAAACAAATGGAAAGCCTAGGAGAAAAAATGAAAGGATGGTTTACAAAAAATGAATGAAGAAAGACTAAAAATATTAGAAATGTTGGAAAATGGAACGATTAATACTGCTGAAGCGAATGAATTGCTATCGACAATCGATAAGCCAAAGCAATCGACAAGTTCACAAGAAACTGCAAATGTAAAAGTAAATACAGGAGTTAAAACAACAGGTCGATTTTTAAAAATTAAAGTAGATGACGATGGTGAAAAAGTAAATATTACATTACCAATTGCTTTTTTAAAGAGCACATTGGGATCATCTGGTGTAAATAAGATCATTAGTAAGTCACTAAATAACGTCGATGATGATGTGAAAGACAGTATTGATATTGATGCAATCATATCATGTATTGATAATGATTGTTCAGGAGAAATTGTTAATATTGATGCAGAAGGAACAAAAGTTTTGATTTGTATAGAATAGTTTTCCCTCCCCCAAATGACTGGTAGTTTACCAGTCATTTTTCATTTTATATTGACTATAGTGGTTATTGTGCTATTTATAAGGCTAAATTTGCTGTTAATTGGGTTTTTGCGGTCCTAACTAATAATTAAACATGGAGTCGCTAATTAGCAAGGGAGGTAAAATTTATTTAGACAATAACGAGTGAAATAACTTGAAGAAAAGTAAAAAAAAGAGTAAAATAGAAGTATTAAAAAAGAGGGAATCTTTATGTTGAAACTATTGGCAAAAATATTTATTCAAAATCATGAAGACTATAGTGATAATAAAGTAAGAGTAGCTTATGGAAAACTAAGTGGTGTTGTAGGAATTATCAGCAATGTTTCTTTATGCATCGTCAAGATAGTAACGGGTATTCTCACAAGCAGTATCGCTATTACTGCCGATGGAATTAACAATTTATCTGATGCAGGAAGTTCAGTGATCACTTTGATAGGTTTTAAATTGTCGAGTATGCCTGCTGATAAGGAACATCCTTATGGTCATCAACGAATTGAATATATTACTGGTCTCATTGTTTCTTTTATCATCTTAATTATAGGACTTTTATTGATGAAATCCTCAATTGATAAAATCATAACACCGATTTATGAAACACTTGAGCTACATACACAAATTATTATGGTTATCATATTGGTAATTGCGATTGCAGTAAAGTTGTGGCAAAGTATATTTTATCGCAAAGCTGGGAAATTGATTGCATCAACAACGCTAATTGCGACTTCAACGGATAGCCTCAATGATTGCATCTCCACATCAGTTGTTTTGATTTCATTAATTATCACTTTGTTCTTTCCTAAGGTATTACTTGATGGCTATATGGGAGTATTGGTTTCTATTCTTATTATCATCAGCGGTATCAAACTAATTAAAGATACAATTTCTCCTTTGATTGGAGAAGCCCCAACGAAGGAGTTTATTGAAGAAATAACGAATAAAATTCTTGGCTATCCTGGTGTTTTAGGAATTCATGACTTGGTGATTCATTCCTATGGGCCAGCAAAAACCTTTGTTACTGTTCATGTTGAAGTAGATAGTCAGGTAGATATTATTGTGAGCCATGATATCATAGATAATATCGAACATGATTTTATGAATGAAAAAGCAATTTGCTTGGTTATTCATATGGATCCTATTGATATTGCCAATGAAAAAACAATTGCCTTAAAAGAGAAAGTAACACAAATTGTTGCTAGTATAGATGAAAATCTCCATTTCCACGATTTCCGTGTTGTCCATGGAGAAACACACTCTAATATTCTATTTGACATTGTGGTACCCGTGAAATATCATATGTCCGATGCAGAGTTAATAGAATATTTGGAAAAAGAAATTAAAAAAATAAACGATAATTACAATTTAATTGTAACAATAGATCGCGATTTTGTAGGGAGGGACTAAAATGTTGACTGATATTACAAAATGGAAAAACAATGAAAATTTAGATGAAAGCTTAAAAAAAGAATTATTTGCGTTGAGTGAAGCTGATTTATATGATGCATTTTACATGGATTTGGCTTTTGGTACTGGAGGAATGCGAGGCATTTTAGGTCCAGGAACGAATCGTATGAATATTTATACCATTAGACGAGCTAATTATGGCTATGGTAAATATATTTTGCAAACAAAGAAACCCAATCCATCGGTAGTGATTGCTTACGATTGTCGCCATAACTCTCTCCTTTTTGCTGAGGAATCAGCTAGAGTATTAGCAACAATGGGGATTAAGGTGTTGTTGTTTCCCAAAATTACCCCAACGCCTGAACTTAGTTTTGCTGTTAGAAAATTAAAAGCAACGGGAGGAATTGTAATCACTGCTAGCCATAATCCTTCTAATTATAATGGCTATAAAATTTATGATGATACAGGTTGTCAATTAGTGCCTGACTTAGCCGATATTGTAATCAATGAAATTGATAAGGCACCTGACATTTTCGCAATCGCTGTGGAAAACTTCGCTAGTCTAAAGAAAAAAGGGTATATTGAAATCATCGATGATAGTATTGATACTGCTTATTTAAAAGAAGTAAAAGCAATTCGTGTCAATAAAGATTTAAATAAGGATCATTTTTTAGTGGTTTTTACTGCCTTACATGGTACTTCAAGCCTATTAGGACAAAGGTTGCTTCATGAGACGGGATATCGCTTTATCCCTGTAGTGGAGCAGATGATTGCTGACCCTAATTTTTCAACGGTTCCTTCACCCAACCCTGAGAATCCACAAGCCTTTGACTTAGCGATAACATATGCAAAACAACACAATGCCGATATTTGTATTGCAACTGACCCCGATGCTGATCGTGTTGGGCTAGCAGTTTTACACCAAGGCGAATATATATTATTAACTGGTAACCAAACAGGGCCATTATTAATTCAGTATTTAGCAAAGTATCGTAAATTAAGTAAAAAAGGTGTTTTATTTAATACCATTGTTACTTCTTCATTGGGAGCAGAAATCGCTAAAAAGCATGGAATTGATGTGATCTCAACATTAACGGGTTTTAAATTTATTGGGGAGCAAGCAAAATATCTAGAAAACACTAATCGTGAATTCTTCTTTGGCTATGAAGAATCCTATGGATATGTGGTAAGTGATTTTGTTCGTGATAAGGATTCCTTGCAAGCATTACTATTGTGTAGTGAAGTTGCTTGTTTTTATAAAAACCAAGGAAAAACATTAGTTGATGTCTTAGAAGAGATTTACCAAGAATATGGATATTATCAAGACCATTTAATCAACATCAATCTAGCAGGTGCTAGTGGAGCACAAAGAATTGAGGAAATTCTAAATTACTTTCATGAGGAAGAAAAAAGCGATTTGAATGGTTTGAAGGTTGTTGTTAAAGAAGATTACTTATTACAGCAGCGATATGAAAATAAGCAAATAACAAAACTAAGTTTACCAAAAGCGAATGTGATTAAGTATTTTCTTGATGATGGTAGTTGGTTTGTTCTTCGTCCAAGTGGAACTGAACCAAAAATGAAGGTTTATATTTCAGTAGTTACTAAGAATTCCCAAGATTCAACAAGACGAATTCAAGAAATTGAAAAGAAAGTTATGGAATTAATTGGGAAGATGAAAGGAGATGCATAGAGTATGAATAAAGATTTTTTTACAAGAATGAGAAAAAAGTATGTAGCAAAAGCAAAGGAAAACTCAATTTCTGTTTTTCACTCAGGCAAAGTTTTTCCTAAGAGTGCAGATCAAGACTTTGACTTTGAAGTTGATAAAAACTTTTACTATTTAACGGGTATCAAGCAAGCTGATGTTATTTTAGTGTTAATCAAACATCAGAATGATTGCGATGAAATGTTATTTATTGAAGAAAATGATCCACTTTATGTAAAGTGGTATGGTGCAAAGTTAACCAAAGAAGAAGCAACCCATATTTCTGGTGTTGAAAATATAAAATATCTAAACAACTTCCCTACGACAATTTATTCCCTGCTTAATAATACTCGTGCTAGTGGCTTGTGTTACCAAGAGATTTACTTAAATCTTGAGCGTCGAGATAACCCCAATTATAGTAATTGGGCTTTGAGTTATGCTGAGGAATTGAAAACAAAATACCCAGAAATTGTAATCAACAATAGTTATAATCTTGTGATAAATTTACGGGCAACCAAAGAATCTGAAGAGATTGAGAAGATAAAAGCAAGCATTGCTACTACCAAAACAGGAATTGAAGCATTAATGAAACATGCTCAAGTCGGGTTATATGAGTATCAATTGGAAAGCTATTTTGATCAACATATTAAATATCATGGCCAAAAAGTAAATTCGTTCAAAACAATTGCTGCTACAGGGATTAATGCAACAATTTTACATTATGTTTTCAACAACACCAAACTTCAAGATGATGAGTTAATTCTTTTTGACTTAGGTTGCTGTACGGATTTTTATGTTAGTGATATCACAAGGACATTTCCAGTAAATGGTAAATTTACGAAGCGTCAAGCAGAAGTGTATCAAGAAGTATTAATTGTCAATAAGAAATGTATTGAATTCTTAAAAGCAGGAATCACATGGAAACAATATCAAGAATATGCCAGGGGATTAATCATTGATGCTTGCAAACGATTGGGTTTGATTACGGAAGATAAAGATGTTGTAACATACTATTGGCATGGAATTGGACATTCTATTGGTCTTGACACGCATGATCCTGTTTTATATAATGAACCATTAAAAGCAGGAACTGTGTTAACGGTTGAGCCAGGAATTTATATTAGCGAAGAAAAAATGGGTATTAGAATTGAGGATAACGTTGTCGTTACAGAACATGGTTGTATCAATTTAAGCCAAGACATTATCAAAGAAATAAAAGATATTGAAGAGTTTATGAAAAAACATCATTAATCCTTCTACCTTAAGCCTTGAACTGTTTCTGTTCAGGGCTTTTTTTTGAAAAAAATAAAAAGTAAAATAAAACGAGCATTATTTTAATACTATATAGATGAGGAGGAGATAGCAATGAAAAAAATAACAATTCTTGTTTTACTTTTTAGTATCTTTATCGGTGTTCATGTAAAAGGGTACAGCACAACTGGGCATCAAAATTTTGTGCAGATAGATTTTATTAACCAAGGTAAATTATTAATCAATTTCACCAAAGAAGAACTTGATTTTGGGTATTCAAAAGTGTCGAAACCAAAATTTTGGGGTTGGTCGACCTATTATTTTAACTATAATAGTGATGCAAATTATATCGGAGAAATTCTATTTTCTAAAAGTAATAAAACTTCAACATCCTATTATGTTGATTATGTAATTGAAACCAGTGATGTTGTGAAAAACAGTACTACTGTTTCTGGGTCTATATCAGCAAAAATAGCAGGAGCGATTAAAAAAGTGTCAGGAACACTGACAGGTGAAATTGAGGGAGAAAAGCACAAAGAAAACAAAATCAGTAAAACTGAAACGACAAAAGTGAAGATTGAGATTCCCCCCTATAGTCGCGTAGCGTTAAAAGTTACAGGCGAAGCAAAGGTAACCAATGCAATTAGTAAATATTATGTTCTCGGAATGACGTTTAAAAAAGGAACTTGGGAGACTATTGAGACCATTACTGAGTATTATGAATTGTATGAGGAAAAATACTAATGAAGAAATACCTTATTTGTTTTTTTCTTACTATTAGTGTTGTTCTAGTAGCCATCATGATGATAGTCTTAAAACCATCATCAACGGTTAAGTTAACGACAGTTAAAAAAGCTTATAGTTATGTTTCCTGTTTTCAAGAAGAAGAGAATATGCAAATAAGCATTCTCATTAATGATTTAAATCATTCCATCACAAACAAAGAGAAATATTCATCAATATCAATAGCTGATAAAGTACACCATAATGAAATAGTTATTAGTCTTGAAGAGATTGAATATTGCGATGAAACATACATAATCAACAACGAAACGTTTTACCAATATATTTATTCGTTTTGTCTTCCATTCAAAACAGAAGACAAGTTTCTTTTGGAAATAGAGGATGCTTATTTATGCATGCAGTATCGTAATATCGATATCAACTTAGCAATCGGTAGTTTTTCTTATTATAAAGTACCATATTTTGGAGATGGAAAAGCATATCTATCAATTTCTAAATTAAAGCCAATTGTAAATGATTTTAATCAAGAAAAAATTCTAGTTGCAGTTGTGGTTGGTATTAATAATCAAACAAAACAAGAAATAATAATTAAAAAAATTGTTGCTTTAGATTTAAATCTACAATTTGATGGTGCTGACTTCACTATTTTAGAAGATGAAGTGTTTCCCAATAGTAATATTTCAACATTATTGGGGAAAAGCTATACCATTCATAGTATGAAAGATATAGATAGCGAAGTCTTTCTAACAATTCCACCGAATACTGCAATTAATTACCTTCTCCCAATTAAATATCATGGAACTTTGAAAACCAATAAAATGGGGTTTTTAATTGAATATACGATTGGTGCCGAATCAAACACCTTATATTATGATGAGTTTTTATTTTTCACAACAACTGCTAATCGCTATCCTGAGGTTACTGTTTTAACAGTTGATAATGAGTAACCTAATAACAAGAAGTATAAAGGATACAGCATGGATGATGTCGTAATACAACTAGCTAATATTAGTAAAAACTATGGTAACAATAAAGTGCTTGATGATATTAGCTTAGAATTTAAAAAAGGGACTATATATCTACTTGTTGGAGAAAATGGCTCGGGGAAAACGACAATTTTGAAAGTAATTTTAGGGCTTATTACTTATCATGGTACAAAAACAATTCATTGTAGGGATATTGGCTATGTTCCTGATCAACTACATTTTCCATATTACATTAGACTATATGACTTTATTTATAATTTGGGATTAATTAAAAGCATCAAGCAAGAAAAAATGAAAACAATGTTGGAACTTCTATTACTAGAATGGGAAGTTCTTCCTCATATCAACAAAAGAATTAGTGAATTATCCAAAGGAACTAAGCAAAAAATATTAATTATTCAGGCGATGCTAGCCAATCCAGAGATATATATTTTTGATGAAGCATTAAATGGTTTGGACCAAGCAATGCAGATGAAATTACTTGATTTCATAAAAGCTATGAAAGAAGCAGGGAAAACAATCATTATTACTAGCCATTATTTTGCGATGTATAAACAACTCGTTGATAAAGTCATTTATTTAAAAGATGGTAAGTGTTATGAACAATTTAATTAAATGTCATTACTCGTATTTGATTTCTAAAACGACAGTTGTTATCTTAGGATTTGTTTTGGTGGTACATTTGTTTGGTTGTATTATTATAGGTAAAGATTGTTGCGATTTTTCTTGGCAAATACAGGCCAATCTATACTATTTAGAAAGTAATTTATTTTTCATGAAAACAACAAATATTTTAGTTGTGGTTTTTCTTTATGCATATCCTTTTACAACGAAGCAAGACAATTATAGTATGCTTATCATTACAAGCAATGTGTCTAGAATGAAGTACTTTTCAACAAAAATTCTCACAATCGCTCTTTTTCTACTTGGCTTTTTGTGGGTAGAGGTTTTTATATATACTATGATAGGGGGAATATACTATCCCAATGTTGTTGTTGATTATCGTTCGCTGTTGTTATTTATCCGCTTATATTTGTTAATGCTGTACTATGGTTTCATAGCGCTGATGTTAATCCAGGTCTTTGATAATATCTATATGTCAATCATTCCCTTTGCGCTTCATACGATTGCTACGATTTTTAATGATGGTCAAGAAGAAAGTAGGATAATTGATATGATGTTACCAACAATGAATACCAATCAGTTATTAGATGATGCACATCAAATTATCTTTTTGATTGTTGTTCTATTGTTTGTAAATACAATAATTTATCACAAACGTGATTTTTAGTTTGTAATATGTTGATTATTTTGTTATAATGACTAACAGTAACGTAACGATTAAGGTGGTATTATGAAAAAAATTATGTCTTTATTCATCATTTTCTTTGGTGTTTTTTTAATTGCTTGTACAAAAGAAAAAGTAATCACAATCACTGGGGTTGATACGGTCCAAGTGGGAGCAACAATGAAGCTAGAACTCGATGCGAATTTCACAATTGAAGATGAATTGGTATGGAGTAGTAGCGATGAAACGATTGCTACTGTTGTTGGGGGAATTGTGAAGGGAATCTCTGTTGGAGACGCAATGATTAAGGTGGAAACCGCTGGTTTGATTGCTGAAAAGACAATCAATGTTACGAAAAGACCATTTGAAATTATTATCAGTGGCGCAAATAAAGTTGCTGCTGGTGAAGAAATAGTTTTACAAGTTACAACAGTCCCCGTAGTCACTGGACAAATAACATATCGTTCAAATGATGAAAGTATTGTCATGGTAAATAGTGAAGGAATTGTAACGGGAATCAATCCTGGAATGACCAATATAGTGGTGAGTATTGATGGCGTTAGTGAGGAGTTTACCATTGATGTTTATGCAAAAGAATTATTAGATATTATTATATCTGGTGAGGATGTTATTAGGATAGGCAAATCAACTATCTTGACATCCAATATTGATGTGTATTGGTCAAGTAGTAATTTGGAAGTTGCGGAAGTATATGCTGATGGCGAAGTCATTGCTGTTGGTCCAGGAGATGTGACTATTACAGCGACGGATATAACAAATCCAAACAATCAAAATACATTTTTAATAAAAATAATTGGAAAAGTACCAACGGGGATTATCATTAGTGGACGCAACAAAGTTAGTATGAATCAAAGTACTTTACTAACAATTACAGCTTATCCTGAAGGAGCGAATAACGCCGTTATTTGGTCATCAAGAGATGAAAACATTGCTACTGTTGATGAAAAAGGTAATGTTACAGGAGTAGCGCTTGGTAAGACTGCTATAAAAGCAGTTTCTCTGGATAATGAGAATTTAATGACAGTGTTTAATATCGAAGTCATTGCTGCAGCACCAGATGACATTATATTAACTGGTGATACAGAAGTGAATGCTGGTGAATTCATCTATTTGAATTTGCAAGTAATTGGTAGTGAGGTAACAAAAGAAGTCACATGGACAGTGACGGATAAAACGATCCTTAAAGTTGTTGATGGTATTGTATTAGGCTTAACAGCAGGAACAACTACCATTAGAGCTACTTCAATTCTAAACGATCAAGTTTATGATGAAATAACAGTATCAGTCAATCCATATATGGCACCTCTAGAGAATGAAAATGATTTAGACTATGTGAATACTATTATTGCTGGTTTGACTTTGGAAGAAAAAATAGGGCAAATGTTGATTTTTTCTTATAATGGAACAAGCTTAACAACAGATGCAAGCAATGCAATCAGTCAATACAAATTGGGTAATTTTATTCATATGGGATACAATGTTCCTGATGGTATAACAGCAGGATTATTTACAACAGAACTACAAAACAAAATTGTTGCAACAACAAAAATACCAGGATTTATTTGTATTGATCAAGAGGGAGGGCGTGTTGCTAGACTAGTCAATGGTGGAACTCGTTTTATTGGTAATATGGCTATTGCTGCAACAAACAACCCCGAAAATGCTTATTTAGTTGGAGAAGCAACAGGAGAAGAACTAAGAAATTATGGAATCAATTTTGATTTGGCACCTGTTTTAGATGTGAATAATAATCCAAACAACCCAGTCATTAATAATCGCAGTTATTCAGATAATGCGATTACAGTGTCATTGTTTGGACAACAAATGATTGCTGGGCTAGCAGAAAGCAATGTTATGGGTTGTGCCAAACATTTTCCCGGTCATGGCAATACAAGTACAGATTCTCACACATCACTACCAAAAATTACAAGTACCAAAGAAGACTTATATGCCATTGAATTGGCTCCATTTATTAGTGCTATTGCTAGTGGAATCGATGCGATTATGACGACACACATTATTTTTTCAGCAATTGATAAAGAATATCCAGCGACATTATCTAGAGCCGTTTTAACGGATTTATTACGTGATGAACTAGGTTATCAAGGCATCATCGTAACCGATGGTATGGAAATGAAGGCCATTGCTGATAACTATGGTGTTGCTCAAGCAGCAGTTTTGGCAGTCAAAGCTGGTGCTGATATGCTTGCTTATACAACGATGAATAATCCGATTACAGCTCACCAAGCAATAAAAGAGGCAGTTATCAATGGGGAAATTAGCGAAGCGAGAATCAATGATTCAGTAAGAAGAATTCTTTTGAAAAAAGTAAAATATAATTTATTTGATCATTATCTTCCAAGTGATGATTATCAAAACTATGATTTATCAGCTCATCAAGCATTAAATCTAGCAATTGCTCAACAGGCAGTTACTGTTCATTTAGGCGATTTTTCGGGATTAGATCAAACAAAAACGACGTTGATTCTATCAACAAAAGCTTCTCTTACTCTGGAACCAAATCTAAGTGGTAGCGATAATTCATTTGGCAGTATTGCTAGTAAATATTTACGAGCAGAAGGATTTACGAAATGTGATTATCTAGATATATCCTCACTTACAACAGCAAGAGTAACAGAATTGATACAAATTGCTGAGGGATATCAACAAGTAGTCATTGCGATAGGCGATGCAACTAGTACGCAAATAAACTTAGTGAATCAAATATCGAGTAAAAAAGATGATTTATTAGTGATTGGTTTGAATTTACCATATGACATTAATAAATATGCCGCTACAGTGAATCATTATCTTTGTATTTATGAGTACAGTCCAATTATGGTTGATGCTTTAAAGAGATTATTAAATGGTGAATATTCACCAATGGGTAAAACCCCAATTGTTTTAAATAAATAAGGTAATGAAAATAACGCTTGACAATAGTAATGAAAATAACGCTTGACAATAGCAACTAATTATAGTATAATAACCAAGTAATTTATCATAGTGGAAAGAAGAAGTACCCACTTCTCACCTGACTGATTAAGTTAGTAGG
>JAQUVC010000079.1 GCA_028693535.1 Bacilli bacterium | reverse complement strand
TGAATCCAGTGGACACAGTGTTAGCGTGGGGAAAGTTGTTTAAAAACCAATTCTCTCGCTTCATTAAATTTGATGATAAAACAGCGTTTTGCGTAGACAATTATGATTGGTTATCTAAAATGTCAGCAATCGAATTGTGGCGAGAATATGGGAAACATTTTAATATTAATCAGATGTTGGCTAAAGATTGTGTTCGATCTAGACTTGATTGTGGGTTAACCTATTTAGAGTTTTCTTATATGATTATGCAGGCAATTGATTTTTTAAAGATGCATCAAGATCCAATCTTGAAATGTGATATGCAAATCGGTGGTCAAGATCAATGGGGTAACATTACTGCGGGATTTGATTTGATTAGAAAAGTTGAAGGCGGTGGAGCAAAAGTTTATTGTTTGACCATGCCATTAATAGTAAAATCAGATGGAACAAAATTCGGGAAAACGGAAAGTGGTGCTGTTTGGTTAGATGAGAAAAAAACAACACCTTATGAAATGTATCAATATTTTATCAATACTGCTGATACGGATGTTATTAAATATCTAAAATACTATACATTTTTATCTAGAGAAGAAATAGAAGCACTTGAAACAAAAGTCGTAACAGAGCCACATCTTCGTGAAGCGCAAAAAGTTTTATCAAAAGAAATAGTGACTTTGGTTCATGGTAACAAAGCATATGAGCAAGCGGTTCATATTTCTGAAGTTTTATTTAGCGGTAAAGTAACAGAGCTAAATGCTGAAGAAATAGCAGCCGGATTTAAAGGTGTTCCAAGTTATGATATGAAAGAAGCAATTAACATTATCGACGGTTTGGTAGAAATCAAAGCAGCGTCTTCTAAGCGGGAAGCACGAACGTTTATAGAAAATGGTGCGGTGAGTATCAATGGTGAAATAATTAAGGATTTAAATTTTGTGATTTCTCCTGAAAAAGGCATTGAAAACAAATTTACAATCGTTCGTCGAGGTAAGAAAAATTATTATTTAATTAAGCATTAAAAAAAGAGGTTTCAGTAAAAACCTCTTTTTTATTATTTTTGTTGACGGCCAAGACCGATTTTTTTAAATACTTTATCCACTTTTTTGTTGGCTATTAGATTGGCTTTTTCTCTACCTTTGTCGAGAATCTCATCCAGTTCTTTGGAGTTAATGATACGATTGTAACTTTCTTGAACGTTGCCAATTTCACAAGCGACAATTTCCGCTAAATCGTTTTTAAAATCACCATAACCCTTACCGACATATTTCGCTTCTATCTCTGCAAATGACAACTCAGTTATCGTTGAATAGATGGTCATCAAGTTAGAAATTCCCGGTTTTTTTTCTTTATCGTAGCGAATGCAAGTTTCTAAATCAGTGATTGCACTTTTGATTTTCTTTTTGATGCTATTAATGGGCTCTAAAAGGAAAATACAGCCTTTTTCGTTATCTGTGCTTTTATCCATTTTTTTACTGGGGTCTTGAAGGTCCATTATTCTTGCACCTTTTTTTGGAATTAAAGGTTCAGGAACAACAAAGGTCTCGCCATAACGGTTATTAAAACGAATGGCTAAATCGCGAGTTAATTCTAAATGTTGCTTTTGATCATCACCGACAGGCACATATTTTGCATCATACAAAAGGATGTCAGCTGCCATTAATGCAGGGTAAGTAAATAAAGCAGAGGTTATTCCTTGCACCTGTTTAGCCGCTTTATCCTTGTATTGCGTCATGCGTTCTAATTCGCCCATATAGCATACAGATTGCATAGCGTAGCCTAGTTTAACATGAGCATTCACTTCAGATTGAATAAAAAGTACCAAACGATCTGGATTTAATCCACAAGCCAAATATAAAGCAGCGACATTTTTGATGTTTTGTCTTAAAACTTTTGGTTCTTGAGGCGTTGTGATGGCATGTAAATCGGCAACGAAAACGAAAAACTCATAATCAGTCATTGTGTTTTGCAGTTTTACAAAGTTCTTTAGTGCTCCTAAATAATTTCCTAATGTTGGTATCCCTGTTGGTTTGATTCCTGATAGTACTATGTTCATAATACGACCTCCCATTATATCAATTGTGAATATTATACTCTTGCTCTTAAATAAAATCAAGTTTTCAAATTGCTTTCTTGAATAAAGTTTGATATAATTTGTTGTGATGTAGTATATGAAAGCGTTTAAATTGTTAAAAAAATAAAATGTTTTACTAAACAAAGCGTTTTCATATTGAAAATAAACGAAAAAAAAGATAAAATATGCTAACATCGACACAAATTGAAGGAGAAATAAAAATGAAGAGGAGTACAAAATTTTTTGCATTAGTACTATTAATGGCTTTTTCTTTCACATTATCAGCTTGTAGCTCTAAATTAGAATCAATCAGCATTTCTGATCAAGTGGTAGCAGCAGCGGTTGAAGATGGAAAAGTAGAAATTGAAGAGTTGAAATTAACACTAAATTTAAAAAATGGGACAGAAGAACAAGTTGAAGTTACCACAGAGATGATTACTGATGGCGATATCACTACATTAACAAATCCAGGTAGTTATCATTTAACTTTTTCATATGAAGGCTTAGAAGTCGTTGTTACTTTCGTGATTCCAAACCCAACGGTAGTAGGAATCGCAGTTGATAACAATAGCGTTACGGAAGCACAAAAGAAAGAAATATTCGATTTAAACGATATTATTGTGAAGGTCATTTATTCTGATGGAACAGAAGAATTGATTCACTTAACGGAAGATATGTTATCCGAAGAAGATTTATTGAAACTCCGAACAACAGGAGAACAAATCATAGGTCTTGATTATCAAGGAGCAGCAGCCACTTTTTATATTAATGTACCAGCCTCTGTTTTGGTATCTTTACAAGTAAATGAAGAAAGTGTTTTATCAGCATATAGTGAAGCAACGTTCAATTATAAGAACATCTTAATCGATATGATCTATTCAACTGGTGAGATTAAATCAACACCAGTTACTTTACGTATGATGAATGGTAGCGATTATATCAGTTTGTATCTACAAGGAGAACACACCATCACCCTAAATTATGGAGGAATTAGCAGTAGTTTTATTGTGAATGTGCCAAATGATAAATTTGTCAATTTGACACAACTTAATTCCATCGCGGATGGTGAAATGGTAGTTGTGAAGGCATATAGTACTTATTATTTAGGAAGCACACTATACATCTATGATGCCAACATGGCAACTACAGCCATATCAGCAACATCCTCTATCATGACAACAAATGATGCCATTTTAGGTGAGGGTAAAGAAATAATCATAAGCGGAGTAAAAACCACTGTTGATGGCCGAGCAGGAATTAAAAGCGTTAGCGGTATTTTAAGTACAAATCAGCAGGATCAAGTTAGCAATACCAAGATGAGCAATCTATCTCAAAGTCAACTTGATGATAGCACGTATAAATATGTTGATTTTACATTGTTAAGGGTTTATAGCAAACCAACTATTTTTGATGATGATAAAAATGTTATATTTGAAGTTACTGATGGGACGAATGTTGTGAAAATTTTAGTTCCTAAGGATGAAGATGATGGTTTCAGTCAAAAAGTCTTTATCTCTTTAAGTGAATTGGCTATCGGTCATGAATTGATTCTAAACAATATTTTACCGACCAATTTGGATGGTGAAAAGGTTCTATGCATTACTAAAAAATCAGAAGTAGAGTATATTCCTGTGGTTCATGAATACCAAAAACCAGCAGGCGAAGTTGATAATCTAGAATTTAGTAATTTCCTTGATGATATGTTCTTATATTATTTAGGAGATTCTCCGTTTAATGTCAATTACTTAATTTATGATGTTGAAGCATTTGATATTAAATATGGAACAGACTTAGCAAATGCTCCCGTTGTTCCAACCACACCATATGATATGAGTCCTGAAGCAGAAATTGATTACTATGACGAACTAATAATTAAAAAAGCTCAATTAATGGCTTTTAATCGCAACGATTTATCAAGCAGTCAAAAATTAGCATATGATGTAATTTTAGATTATATTAATCGTAATTTGAAATATTTTGAATTTACTGATCAAGGAGAAAATATTTATTTCTATTATGGAACACAACTGGGTAGTTATCTTGGTTATCAAGCACAATTACCATCAATCATAGCGGAATATCGCTTTGATAATAAGCGAGATATAGAAAATTATTTTCAATATTTAATCACAACACAAGCCGACTTTGAAGCACTGTTTATGTTTGAAATGGCAAAAATAACAGCAGGAAAAGGAAATCCGATGACTGACTTTGTAATTGATTTAGTCATCGAACAATGTGATGCGTTTATTGAAGCAGAGGGGGAAAACTATTTAATTACTGTCTTTAATGATCGAATCGGTTCTTATGATTTTCTAACAACAACAGAAGTTGAAGAGTACAAAGCAAGAAATGCACAATATGTGAATGAAAACTTTGTTGCTGCTTATGTATGGCTAAAAAATAACCTATTACAACTAAAAGCAGCAAACGATGATGAGTTAAGAGGATCATTGTCTGATACTGAAATTGGAAAGAAATATTATGAAATCATGTTTCAAAGAAAATGTGGTTCTGATATGACAATTCCTGAATTGATTACTTATATTGAAGCCAAAATTGCTGAAGCAGAAAACTATGCAACGTACTATACTGAATATAGTGGTAATTTAATGGGTGATGCAAATTTAATTATTTATGATGATAAAGAAAAAATTGAGTATTATCCATCGCTAAATGGTGTAATTCCTTTCTTACAAGAAGCTGTAAAAGCTGATTTTCCTGAGTTACCAGTTGAATTGATATTTGGTAAAGATATCATTGTGAAAGAGGTAGCTCCAGCATTACAAGAAAATTCATCACCAGCGTTTTATCTAACGTCGCCAATTGATGCGAATACCTCGGAAGTCTTTTACATTAATCCGCCAGATTTTAGTGAAGTTGATGATTATATGTTTACAACGATCACACATGAAGCATGGCCAGGACACATGTATCAAAATATTTATTTTAAAAACACAGATGCACACAATGTTCGTAAAGTCATTAGTTATACAGGTTATTCTGAAGCGTGGGCTGTGTATGTTGAGAATTATTGTACTAAGTATGTCATCGACAATTATGCAATGCAACAAATGTTTTTACTTGACCCAATTAATTCCTTAAGTGCTTGTAGAACTGACATTGGTGTCAATTATGAAAACTGGG
>JAQUVC010000078.1 GCA_028693535.1 Bacilli bacterium | reverse complement strand
TATATTTATGCGTTAGCGGCCATTGCCTCAACAATTGAAAAAATTGCTACGGAAATTAGAGGCTTGTCGCGAACAGAAATAAAAGAAGTAGAAGAATACTTCACTGGGGGACAAAAAGGTTCTAGTGCAATGCCGCATAAGCGCAACCCCATTGCTTCAGAAAACATGTGTGGAATTGCTCGTATGGTGCGAAGTTATGTAGTGGTAGCATTAGAAGATAATGCTTTGTGGCATGAGCGTGATATTAGTCATTCTTCATGCGAACGAATCATCTTGCCTGATGCAACGATTTTAGTTGATTATATGTTAACTAGGTATAGGAAAGTATTAGACCAACTAACGGTATTTCCCAAACAAATGATAAAGAATATTTGGTTGACAAAAGGTTTGGTATTTTCTGGCCAAGTATTGGCGAGCCTAATCAAAAAAGGCTTAACTCGGGAAGAAAGTTATGACATGGTGCAACATGCTGCCTTTATCAGTAATGATGAGGATGTTGATTTTAAAGAAGTATTAAAACAAAGTAAGGTAAGCAAATACTTAACCACTTTAGAGATTGAAGATTGTTTTTGTATTGATGCTGCTTTACGAAATGTTGAAAAAATTTATAGAAGGGTATTTGAACATGATGAATAAAACAGTAGTTGTAATAGGAAGCCAATGGGGCGATGAAGGAAAAGGTAAGATTACCAATTTTTTGAGTGAACAAGCGGATTTTGTTGTTCGATATCAAGGTGGTGACAATGCTGGTCATACCATCAAGTTTGATGGAGTTACTTATAAATTGCATTTGATTCCTTCAGGAGTGTTTAACCCGAATATTAAAAACATTTTAGGAAACGGAATGGTAATCAATCCTATTCATGCATTGCAAGAAATCCAAGCATTAAAGAAGCAAGGATTTCCATGCAATAACTTATATATAAGTGATCGTGCAAATGTGATTATGAATTATCATATGGAAATAGATGCTTTGAAAGAAGAAACCATGGGTGAAGGTAAAATCGGTACCACAAAAAAAGGAATTGGTCCTGCGTATACAGATAAAACTGCTCGCGAAGGAATTCGAATAGTTGATTTGGTTTCAAGCAATTTCCCGGCTTTATATCAAGAAAAATTAAAAGCAAAGAATGAATTGATTACAAGGATGGGAGGAAAACCCATTGATTATGAAGCTTCTCTTGCCACTTATCTAGAAGTTGCTAAGCAAATTACTCCTTATGTTACGGATACGGTAACATTATTGAATAAAGGCATCAAAGAGGGTAAAAAAGTGGTATTTGAAGGGGCACAAGGAGCATTACTTGATGTTGATTTTGGTTCTTATCCTTTTGTAACCTCTTCCAATCCAACTAGTGGTGGTGCTTGTACTGGTAGTGGAGTCGGACCAACAAAGATAGATGAAATTATTGGTGTTGTAAAGGCGTACAGCACAAGAGTCGGTAGTGGTGTATTCCCAACCGAATTTGAAGATGAAATCTCTAAAGATATTCGTGAACGAGCTCATGAATATGGTACAACAACAAAAAGACCTCGCCGAATAGGTTGGTTGGATTGCGTTGTATTAAAATATAGTGCTATGATTAATGGCTTGACAGGAATCTCTTTGATGCTACTAGATATATTAAGTGGCTTAGATACCATAAAACTATGTTGTGCTTATAAAGTAGATGGGGAATATATTGATTATATTCCTGCTGATAATGGCTTACTAGCACGTTGTCAACCTGTCTATTTAGAAATGGAAGGTTGGCAAGAAGATATTACTAATGTAAAGAGTTTCAAAGAATTGCCAATCAATGCGCAACGATATATTGAAAAGATTGAAGAATTAATCGATGTGAAAGTGAAAATATTTAGTGTTGGACCTGACAAGTTACAAACAATTGTTCGCGAAAATATATTTTAAAGGATAGGCTATGAATAAAAAATATGATGTAATCATTGTTGGAGCAGGGCCGATGGGAATTTTCACGGCTTATGAATTGATGGAAAAAGCTCCGGACAAAAAAGTATTATTAATTGATAAAGGGCATGATATTTATGATCGAAAATGTCCAATTTTAGAAAAGAAAATTACACAATGTCCAAAGAACGGTGATGGTCATAGTGGCTGCCGTCCTAGTTGTTCTATGACAAGTGGTTTTGGTGGCTGTGGGGCTTATTCTGATGGCAAGTTCAACATCACACAAGAGTTTGGTGGTTGGATGCAAGAATATATTGATTCTGATGAGGTGCTAGAATTAATCAAATATGTTGACCAAATCAACCTTCTTCATGGAGCACCAAAAGAATTAACAGATCCAACAACAAAAGAAGTATATGAAATTGAAAAACAAGGAATTGCTATCGGTTTAAAATTATTAAAAGGCCAAGTGCGTCACTTAGGAACAGAAATTAATCTTGAAGTGTTAAAAAACATCAATAAAAAATTACGAGAAAAGGTAGATTTTTTGTTTAAGACCGAAGTGAAAAATATCATTGTTGAAGATGAAGTTGTAAAAGGCGTCGTTATTAACAATGGAGAAATCGCTCACGCTGATTACGTTGTTTTGGGAGTTGGCCGTGGTGGTAGTGAATGGCAAATGAATGTTTTAAGTGCCCATGGTATTAAGTTTAAAAACAATAAAGTTGATGTTGGTGTTCGTGTTGAAACCAACGACATTATTATGGACCATATCAATAAACATTTATACGAAGGCAAATTTATCTACACAACAAGCTTAGGGACGCAAGTTAGAACGTTTTGCTCGAACCCTAGTGGCCATGTGGTTGTTGAAAATCATGAAGGAATTATGGTTTGTAATGGACACTCCTATCATGATGCCAATTTAGGCTCTAATAATACCAATTTTGCGTTGTTGGTATCTCATGAATTTGATGATCCATTCAAAGATCCAAATGAATATGCAAAGTCAATTGCCCATCTTGCAAACAAATTAAGCAATGGTGGAGTCATTGTTCAAAAGTTTGGCGATGTCCTAAAAGGGCGCCGCTCTACTAAAAAACGAATTGATGAAGGGTTTGTAAAGCCAACCCTAAAAGAGGCTGTACCGGGAGATTTAGCCCTTATATTGCCATATAAAACAATGAAATCACTCATCGAAATGATTCAAGCATTAAATTACGTAACTCCAGGTATTGCTAGTGATCATACGTTATTTTATGGTGTAGAAGCCAAATTTTACTCTGATCGCGTTGATGTTGATCATACATTCCAGACTAAAATCAAAAATTTATATGTAGGTGGCGATGGCGCTGGTATTACTAGAGGATTGGCTCAAGCGGGAGCAAATGGAGTGAAGATTGCACGATCAATTATTAAATCATTGTAAAGAAAACGTATTCAAGTGTTTTTATAATAAAAACACTTGTTTTTATTTTGGAAACATATTATAATAGATAAAAATACTAAAGAGGTTAAAAAATGTATAAAAGCACACGACAACTAGGAAAAACTAAAGAAATATCATCTTCACTAGCAATTATAAAAGGAATGGCGGAAGATGGTGGATTGTTTGTTTGTGATAAACTACCTTCTGTTGAGCTTGCTAGCTTAGGCTCATTTAGCTATCATCAATTGGCAAAGAAGATTATTGGTTTATTATTAGATGATTTTTCAGAAGCAGAAGTAAATGAAGTCATAACGAGTGCTTATGATGATAAGTTTGATACTTCTGAAATCGTAAAATTGGTTTCCAATAAAGATTGTTACTTTTTAGAATTATTTCATGGACAAACACTAGCGTTTAAAGATATGGCTTTATCTATATTGCCGCTCCTATTAACAAAGGCGAAAATTAAAAATGGTATTTCTGGAAAAACAATCGTTTTGACGGCCACTTCAGGTGATACAGGTAGTGCTGCTCTAAGCGGCTTTCACAAACAAAAAGATATTGATGTTATCGTGTTTTATCCCAATAGTGGTGTTAGCTGGATTCAAGAGCAACAAATGCTATCTTTTCAAGGAAAAAATTCTCATGTGATTGCCCTAGAAGGTAATTTTGATGATGCACAACGGTTGGTAAAGCAAGCGTTTCATGATGATAGATTAACTCATTACTCACTATCAAGTGCCAATTCAATCAATATAGGCCGTTTAATTCCTCAGGTTGTTTATTATTTTTATGGGTATTTAGAATTGGTTAGGAAAAACCAAATAAAGTTTGGAGAACAAATTAATGTTGTTGTTCCAACGGGTAACTTTGGTAATATTCTTGCTGGATATATGGCCAAAAAAATGGGAGTTCCAATTAAAAAATTAATTTGTGCATCCAATGTAAACAACGTATTAACTGATTTTTTCCGGGAAGGCTTGTATGACCGTAATCGTCCTTTTATCAAAACTTCATCTCCTTCCATGGATATTTTAATATCATCCAATTTAGAAAGGTTGTTATACTATATTAGCGGATGTAATGCTAGTAAAGTAAGAACTTTGATGGATCAATTATCAACAACAGGTATGTATCAAATTGATAGTGCGATGCGTGCAAACTTAACTGATTTTTATGGTGATTATGCGACAGAAATAGAAATGGAGGAAGCAATTCGTGAAGTTTATCAAAAGGATAACTATGTAATTGATACCCATACAGCTGTTGCAAAAGCAGTTTATAAGAAATATTGTCAGGAAACCTCCGATAAGACGAAAACAATCATCACAGCAACCGCGCATCCATTCAAATTTCCTAAGACTGTTGGAAAAGCATTGGGTATCAAGGAACAAGCAAAAACAGATAAAGAATGGATTCAGCTTCTTGCTAGTAAAACAGGAATTGCAATTCCCAAAATACTTCATCACTTAGATGGAGAAAAAGAGCAAACACTATGGTTAGCAAAGGATAGTTATCAAAATTTAGAAAAGTTATTGGGTGATATTGATGAAAAAAATTAAGGTACGAGTTCCAGGAACCACAGCCAATTTAGGTCCAGGTTTTGATTGCTTGGGATTAGCGCTAACTATTTATAATACCTTTACCTTTGAAGAAAGTTTTCAATGGAAGTTTATTCATTTTGAAGAAAAATATGCAAACGATATGAATTTAGTGGTTCGCAGCATGCGTAAAGTATATGAAAAAGCCAATAAGCAACTTCGTCCGTTCGTTATCACGATTGATGAAGAAGTACCAATTAGTCGTGGCTTAGGTAGTAGTGCTACATGTATCATTGGCGGAATTGTAGCTGCAAATTATTTTTTAGAT
>JAQUVC010000077.1 GCA_028693535.1 Bacilli bacterium | reverse complement strand
ACTGCTTATTCAGGAATTGGTTATCTTTATGTTCCCTCTTTCGGATTTATCATTGGCTTTATAGGAATGGCCTTAACAATGTTTTTTATAAAAAGACAAACGTTAATTGCTAAAAACAACAAATATTACTATGTTCTAACAGCATTGATTTTAATTGCTGTTGACTATCTATTTGGTTTCTTATATGCCGTTTTAATGATAAAAGTATTCATGGTTATTGATTTAGAGATTTCAACAATTCAAATTTTACTTAAATTTATTGTAGTATTTATACCATTTGACATCATAAAAGGCGTTATTGCTAGTATCGTTGGTCGAAGAATAAATAATAGCACTGTCCTTGAATAGTGCTATTTATTTTTTTAAGGAGAATTTTATGGAAAAAATTATTGAATTTGCAACTCTTCCCTCCACAAATTTATATCTAAAAGAAAACTATCATCAATTACCTAACAAAACTGTGATTGTTACCAATCATCAAACTGCGGGACGAGGTCGTCTTAGTAGGGTATGGGAAGATAGTGATGATTTGTTATTTTCTGTGTTGTTGAAAGAACAGCTTCCTCATAATATTGCGAATTTAAGTTTGCTAACTGCTGCCTCTTTATATAAAACATTGAATAAAATAGTCAACAATGTTACAATAAAATGGCCAAACGACATCCTTGCAGATGGTAAAAAGCTTTCTGGAATTCTTTTGGAGTCAGTTGTCGTAGGCGAACAAGTTGATTGCATCATCATAGGTGTAGGAATTAATGTCAATACCATAAAAATGAATCCTAGTATAGTAAGGAAAGCGACATCTATTTATCTTGAAACGAATCATAAAATCGATAAAAAAACGCTTCTAAAAAGTTTTTTGAAAGAATTCGTAAAAGACTATCGACTTTATTGTGCAGGAAAGAGCGATTATTTACAAATATGCAAGTTGCATTCCAGTGTGATTGGTAAACAAGTAAATGTTATGATTAACAATCAACAAAAAAAAGCACTTGTAAAAGATATCCTAGATAATGGTAATATATTACTCCTTGTTGATGATCAACAAATTCAGTTACATAGTGGAGAAATAACTCTTACAGAGTTATATTAAGAATATGAAAGAAATCTTATCCTTGTTTATCACATTTTTAAAAATTGGAGCTTTCACTTTTGGTGGGGGTTACGCGATGATTCCTTTGATTCAACATGAAATGGTGGAAAAAAAGAAATGGTTAACCAATGAAGAAATGGTTGATATCATTGCCATTGCAGAGTCAACACCAGGAGTATTAGCAGTTAATACCGCAACTTTTGTAGGTTATAAAATAGGAAAGTTCTGGGGTAGTTTTTTCGCAACCTTAGGTGTTATTCTACCTTCTATGATTATCATAACCATAATTTCTGTGTTCTTTGAAGATTTTTTAAAGTATGAATATGTTATTTATGCGTTTAAAGGAATTAGAGCGTGTGTTGCTGCTTTGATACTACATGCTGCGTTGCGAATAGCAAAGCATTTTCCTAAGACTGCTTTTAGTTATATTTTAGTAGTTGTTGCACTAGTTGCTAGTATCATCTTGCAAATTAGAACAACATACATTATTCTTTTTGGTCTTGCAATTGGTATCGTTTCTCAAATGATAGTAGCAAAAATCAAACAAAGCAAGGCAAAGACGGAGGAAAAATTATGATTCTATTGGAATTGTTCTATGTTTTCTTCTTTATTGGTCTTCTTACTATTGGTGGTGGGTATGCCATGATACCAATGATCAAAGATGAAGTTGTTGCTAGAGGATGGATGAGTCTTGAAGAATTACTAAATTTCTTTGCCATTGCCGAATCTACTCCTGGACCATTTGCTGTCAATACTGCGACTATGGTTGGTTTTAGTCAAGCTGGCATTATCGGAGCGATTGTCGCTACGTTAAGCGTTGTCTTACCTTCATTTATTATTATTCTAATCATTGCCAAATGTATCACTAACTTCTTAAAATATAAACAAGTAAAGTGGGCATTAGATGGAGTGAAACCGATAGTGACAGGATTAATTATTGGGGTAGTATTAAATCTAATTGTTAATAATGTGTTGGGGTTAACTAAAGTTCTTGATTTGTTTGACAAACCTTTGTTAATAGAAGCAGTTGATTATATGTCGTTAGCGATTATGATAACTATGTTTTTGGTGAAAATGAAATTTAAGCAACTAAATCCAATTTTTATGATTATCATTTCGGCAATTCTTGGAATTCTTATTTATGGTGTAATGTTATAAACAAAAATAAAAGATATTATGAGGCCAGTTTATAAAAAAGTGGCTTTTCTTTTTTATTTATCCTACAAAAGCGGTTAATATCGTTAATTTTTTCCAAAAGAACAATAAAAAATGAAAACATTTCTTGCACTGAAAAAAGAAATTTAGTATAATTTAGGGGAAGTAGGAAAAAAACGCATAAAAAAGAAAGGGAATTTATGACACTACTAAATTTTTGGAGTACACTTATAAGCGGAATCCTTAAAATCCCAATGCTAATTGGTTTTTTTGGTGGGTTAATTATTTTTATTTTAGCACTAGGATTAATCATTGTGTTTAATTATTTTACAGTGACAATGTTCTTACCATTCATTTTAGATTTTATTTACAAATTAAAACGACAAATGATCTATCGAATTGGCTTTTTATTACTTGCTTTTTTTAATTTTTTACTAGCAAAAATAATAGGATGGATTTTTCCATTTATCGTTTTTGATATTGTAGGAGTCATTTACTACATAATTATTATTTTGATTGTGGCATTTACTGCAATTTTATATACATTACATTTTGGTAATTATTGTTGTTGCCGCTGTAACAAGTGGAGCCATGTGGTTACAGGCACTAAATTTCTTCGTTCTTTTGTGAAAAGAAACGTAAAAGAAATAGATACAGTTGAACATACGACGTATGCTGATACTTCGATGAACACATCAAAAGTAGTGAAAACAGAAACGTTTGTACGCGATGATGAATATGATGAATATGAAGATACTATTGTTTGTACAAATTGTTTCTATGAATGGAAAGTAGAACGAACAGTCTTAACGAATATGGGAAAGGAGGTTAAAAGGTTTTTTTAAACCTTTAGAATACAACGATGGGATTTATTAAAAAGATTATTGTATTTGGGCTTGCCGTATATAGTTATCATGATTATGCAATTGGAGGTAATATCTATTACTATACTTTAGGAGCATTATTATTATTTTTACTATTCTTTGTATTTGGCCTAAAGAAGTTTTTTAGATTTGTACTTTACTTTTTGATGGCTTTTATTTTTTTAATGGGAAACACCCTCGACCCATTAGGTATATTAATCATGTTTATACCGTCAATCATCCTATACTTTATTTTATTTAGAAAGAAAGCGACTATGAAATTTCATTTAATTAGTATTATTGTTGCTATGATACTTGGAGAAATAACCATGCTATTATTTTCGGGTGGTTGGTTAGGCTTTACTTCGGCTGGAGCATTCTTGTTTTTTATTAATTTAGAAATTTTAGATACATCGGAAACATATGAAATTATTATGAAACATGAGCCAGAAGAAATTGATCTTCTTGAATTTGAGGAAGAAAACGCGTAAAACAGGCATATAAAAAGCGCTAGCATAAAGCTGAGCGCTTTTAATTTATAAATTTTTTGTAGCCATTACCATGTTGAACACACTTGGAAACACGACTTAAGGTTGTAGAAGAAATATTAGTTAACTCGATGATTTGTTCATAGGTCTTGCCGTCCATTAAATACTTAGCGGCAACAATTCTTTGTGCCATAGCATCAATTTCTTTTTTTGTACAAAGATCTTGAAACAAAGCATTACAATCTTCTTCCGTCTTTAATTTCATAAGAGCTTGATATAATAGTTTCACATCTGAATCCGTTTTCTCTTTCTTCATAGACATCTCCCTTTTCATATATTATATCATAAAAAGAATGTTGTAAATAAAAAAAGCATAATAATTAATTGTTTTTTAAAAAGGAAATTAAATTTTGACTGCGAGGATTTTTAAAAATATCATTAGGAGTTCCAGTTTCGTATATTTTACCTTCTGCCATAAAGATGACTTTGTCAGCTATTTTACTCGCAAAATTCATTTCATGAGTAACAACGATCATTGTTCTATTTTGTGATTTTAAATTGTTGATTACCTTTATTACTTCATTGGTTAATTCAGGGTCCAAAGCACTGGTTGGTTCATCAAAACATAATATTTCTGGATTAAGAGCAAGAGCCCGAGCAATTGCTACTCTTTGTTGTTGCCCACCACTCAGTTGATACGGATAAGCATTGATCTTATCGGATAAACCAACTGTTTCTAAAAGCTGAAGGGCATCGTTGGTAATCGTTTCCAACTTTTGTTTTTTTTCTTCATTAGTCAACTTAGTTTTATCTAATAATAGTTGCGGCGCTAGAGTAATATTTTTTAAAATATTACAATGAGGAAATAAATGAAACGATTGAAAAACAAGACCAAAATGGAGACGACTTTCACGAATATCTTTATCTATTAGGGGATAGTTATCACCAATAATTGTTTTTTCTTCGATTTGAACAATCCCAGAATCAACTTTTTCGAGGAAATTAAGGCATCTAAGGAGTGTGGTTTTACCGCTTCCAGAAGAGCCAATAATCACCAATGTTTGTCCTTTATCTACAGAGAAACTAATATTAGTTAAGACTTTAGTATTGTTGAAACTTTTATTTATGTTTGTAACTGTTAAGTAAGCCATAGTCTACCCCCGATAGTAATCCAATTTTTTCTCAAGCTTTGCAAATATAATTGTTAATAAACCATTAAATATCAAGTAGAAAACACCAGTATAGAATAGAGGCCATAAGATTCCTTCCATTCGCACTGTTTCTTGAGCAATCATAATGACTTCAGAAAGAGCAATGACTCTTGCAAGAGAAGTGTCTTTCACAAGTGTCATTACTTCATTGCTAATTGGGGGAATAATCCTTTTCAAGACTTGAGGGAAAATAATTTGAAAGAATATTTGCGATTTTCTCATTCCTAGTACTTGTCCAGCTTCTTTTTGCCCTTCAGAGATACTTTCGATTCCAGAACGATAAATTTCTGAAAAATAGCAAGCATAATTAATGACAAAAGCAATAATAACGGCAATCAATCGCGATTTGATTGGATAATTAAACCACAATCCTGGTCCATAGAATACAACAATTACTTGTAACATGAGTGGTGTTCCCCGGATAATCCAAATGAAACCGCGAATTAAAACTTTAAGTGGTTTAAATTTGGACATGGAACCAAA
>JAQUVC010000076.1 GCA_028693535.1 Bacilli bacterium | reverse complement strand
ATTTATGGTATCTCTTTAGCAATCACATTAATTAACGAAGAAAGATTCTTAGTTAACACAGATTTCAACACATACTATGATAATGCTAGTACTGCAAATAAAGAAAAAGACAAATGGTTAGATCAAGAAAAATATCAAGAATTGACGACAGAAGTAAGCAATGAAAAACTAAATTTCTCTGCTGGTGCTTATGAAAGCTATGGCTATGGTCCAAGCACAATGACATGGGAAGAGTTCTTACAAAGCATCTATGGTGTCAGTGATGAACAAGAATTGCGTATGTACTTTTTAAAGAGTGATATTATTGCCGACTTTAAGAAATCACTAGGTGATTTAAGCGAAGCAGATGAAGCATCACCATTGTGGCAATTCTACTTGGAGAAAATGGCATTAATCAAAGATGAAATCTTTACTGCAACTGGAGTTCATCTATTAATTTCTGCTTATCAAGATCCAATGGGAGCAGTTACTGCTTCTAGTAGTATGTTAGATCCAAAAGATTGGTCTGAATATCAAGTTGCATGTGCAAAAGAATTAACAGATCAAGTTAGAACTTACATTGCTGGTTCTGAAGGAACAATTAAAGAAAAGCTTGAAGCAGTGGTGACTGCCTTTAAAGCTTCACCAAGATTTATTGCTGACTTAGAACAAACAGTCGCAGCGCAACCTATCGTTGAAGGTGCAAGTTATGTGTTTGAAGGCATTGAAGTTGCAAAATTTAAATCTGCTGGTTTAACAGTGAAGTTTGAAGATTTAGCCGAGATTACAAATGGCGAAATGGTGGAAGAATTTGAAGCGGCTGTTAGATTAATTTGGCTTGCTAACCCTGATTCTGATTCTATGGTTATTTATAATGATTATATTCAAACTATATATGGATTCCATGTTTATGCTAACTTAACAACAACACCATTAGCAACTTGGGAAGATACTGATGGCAACACGCATGTATTACCATCACTTGAAATCATCAAATTGTATATTGAAGATGCTGCTGATGAAGATTTAACAGATGAAATGACAGATGCAATTGAAACATACTATGCACCAATCTTTAAAGAATTAGCAACAGATGGATATTATGCTGCCATTAAGCAATATGAATCAATTAAAGAAATGGATATTACATTCAGTAAATCTAACTATACACGTGAATCGTTCTTGAAAGCCATTGATATGACGATTGAAAAGTATCAAGATGAGAATTTAACATATATAAAATAATTTAAAACAATTGTGCAGCTATTCTATGATTTAGAAGCTGCACTTTTTTTATTGCAAAAGCCTTGTAAAAAAAGGGTAAAAAATATATAATATATCTATATTAAATGAGGTAAAGTATGAAATTTTGTGTGGTTGCTAGTGGTTCTAAAGGTAATATGACTTATATTGAAACAAAAGAAGCTAAAATTCTAATCGATGCTGGAATCACACTGAGTGAAGCGAAATTGAGATTACCAGAAATAGACTTTTCACAAATAACAGACATTTTTATTACGCACGAGCATCATGACCATACTCGCTATTTACGTACAGTAGCCAAGAAAACAAGGGCAAATATCTATTTGCATAAAAAAGCCTTTATTAGGCTTCCTTTGGAAGTAAGAGCTGAATTGAAAAACTATAATACGTTTTTTATTGAGGAAAATGGGCATTATCAATTTAAAGATTTTGAGGTACTAACATTAGGATTATCACATGATGCTGCTTCTAATTTAGGATACATATTTACAAGTAATGATTCAAGTTTGGCTTATGTTACGGATACGGGTTTTTTTCCTCAGCAGTATATTGAGACAATTAGCAATATTGATGCATTAATCATCGAAGCAAATCATTCCGTAGAAACTTTAATTGGTAGCAATCGTCATTGGGTATTAAAGCAAAGAATTTTGTCAGAGCGTGGTCATTTATCGAATCAAGATTGTTATGAACTACTTGATGTTGTAAGTCCTAGCATTCATAAATGTATTATTTTAGCGCATGTTAGTGAGGACTGTAATTCTGATGAAGCAATTTATATGGAAGTGATTTCTAAGTTAACTCCCAATTTTAAAGGAGAAATTTTAATTGCTCGCCAAAAAGAAGCAATTAAGATTTTTGAAATCTAATGGATATCAATGTAATTGTTGTTGGTAAAATAAAAGAGAACTATTTACAAGCAGGAATAGAAGAATATTTAAAGAGAATCAAGCCATTTTGTAATTTACAAATCATAGAAATAAAAGAAATGACAACGACTGATGTATTCAAAAATCTAAAAGAGGAATCGAGATTAATCCTAGGCAATATTAAAAAAGAAGATTATGTGATCACATTAGAAATTTCAGGAACTAGTCTAGATAGTGTAGGCTTGGCGCATTTGATTCAAAATCATTATTTATATAGTCCTCGTGTATTAACTTTTGTGATTGGTTCATCAGATGGGATTGATGTTGATGTGAAAGAAAGAAGTGACTATCAACTATCCTTTTCTAAAATGACATTTCCACATCAATTAATGAGAATGTTGTTTTTGGAGCAAATTTATCGAAGTCTATCAATCATCAATCATCAAAAATATCATAAGTAGGGCATGTTTTTTAGAAAAAAGAGGATAAAAAAGGTACGACTAGCATAGGCTAGTCTTTTATCATTTTATGATATGTTGAAGCGTGATACTTTGTCTTATATGAATTTCTTGTTTTTTGCTGTGATAAGTGATAAAATTAATTGAAATTTATATGCACAATTATTCAAGAAATACAAGGATTCCAAGGAGAAAAAGGATGTTTAAACTTCATAGTCAATACCAACCAACCGGTGATCAGCCATTGGCAATTCGCCGCTTGACAGAAAATATCGATCATCATGTGAAAGAACAAACACTACTTGGAGCTACGGGAACGGGTAAGACATTTACAATTGCTAATGTGATTAAAAACACAGGGAAGAAAACACTTATTTTGGCTCACAATAAGACTTTAGCAGGACAACTATATAGTGAGTTGAAAAGTTTTTTCCCAGAAAACAAAGTAGAGTATTTTATTTCTTATTATGATTATTATCAACCAGAAGCATATGTAGCTAGTAAAGATTTATATATTGAGAAAGATTCTAGTATCAATGATGATATTGATCAGATGCGCCATAGTGCGGTAAGTTCATTACTAAGTAGTGATGATGTGATTGTTGTTGCCAGCGTTTCTTGTATCTATGGTATTGGTGACCCAGAAGATTATCGAGGCAATATGTTTACTGTTAAACAAGGTCAAATCATTGATCGAGAGGAACTATTAGAAAAATTGATCGGTATGCAATATGCGCGCAATGATTATGATATCAAACGAGGAACGTTTAGAGTGAAGGGGGATACCATTGATGTTATTCCTACTTATGAAAAAAGCGACGCGATTCGTTTGGAATTTTTTGATAATGAAATTGAAAAGATTAAAATAGTTGATGTTGTGACGGGGAAAGCAAGTAGCACAAAAACAACAATTACTTTTTTTCCAGCAACGCTTTTTGCGATAAGCGAAGAAAAGAAAATAGAAGCAATTAAACGAATTAGAGCAGAATTGGAAACAAGAATTGCCTATTTTAAAGCCAATGGGCAGCTTTTAGAAGCACAGCGAATTGAAAGCAGAACAAATTATGATTTGGAAATGTTAGAAGAAATCGGTATTTGTAGCGGAATAGAAAATTATTCGCGTCACATGAGTTTACGCGCGGAAGGAGAAACTCCCTATACACTGATTGATTTCTTTGGAAAAGACTTTTTACTTGTTGTTGATGAATCACATGTTACATTACCTCAGGTGAGGGGAATGTATAATGGTGACCGCTCGCGTAAAATGAGTTTGGTTGACAATGGCTTTCGGCTTCCATCGGCACTAGACAATAGACCATTAACATTCGAAGAATTTAATCAAAAGCTGCATCAAATTATCTATGTTAGTGCAACGCCGAGTGATTACGAAGTATCACGTAGTAGTGAAGTGGTAGAGCAAATTATTCGCCCCACAGGCTTATTGGACCCAGTGATTGAAGTACGACCAACACTAAATCAAATAGATGATTTGGTAAGAGAAATAAACAAAAGAATTGCGCATCAAGAACGAACGCTAGTAGTTACACTAACGATTAAAATGAGCGAAGATTTAACTAAGTATCTAAAAGAATTGGGAATAAAAGTAACTTATTTACATTCGGAAGTGAAGTCACTAGAACGCTTAGAGATTATTAGATCGCTAAGGCAAGGTACTTATGATGTTTTAGTGGGTATTAATCTACTGCGCGAAGGGTTAGACATTCCCGAAGTATCGCTTATTACCATTCTAGATGCAGATAAAGAAGGATTTTTACGTAGTGGAACTTCATTGATTCAAACAATTGGTCGAGCAGCGCGTAATGTTAATGGTAAGGTCATTATGTATGCTGATAAGATGACAGATTCTATGAACAAGGCAATTACGGAAACGTATCGTCGTCGGGAAATTCAAAATAAACATAATGTAGATTATCAGATTGAACCAACAACGATTTACAAAGAAATTGCAGATAGTATTATTATTACCAAAGAACTTATTGATGAAGCAGGAATTGTTGACATGAATAAGCTAGAAAACTTAAGCAATTTAGAAAAGAAGAAATTAATTAAGAGATTAGAAATAGAAATGAAAGAGGCTGCGAAAAAGCTCGACTTTGAACAAGCAATGTCGCTACGCGATATTATATTCGAATTAAAAGCTAGCCTTTAGGTGATTTATGAACCAAAAAAAGAAAAGAGTTGTCGTTGGCTTAAGCGGTGGTGTTGATTCCGCGGTAAGTATTATTAAACTGCAAGAATTGGGTTATGAAGTAGAAGCGATGTTTATGCGTAATTGGGATTCTTCTTTGAACAATGATATTCTAGGAAATCCTCATACGTTTGATGATGTTTGCCCTCAAGAGGTGGATTATCTTGATGCTGTAAAGACCGCTGAAAAACTCAATGTTAAATTGCATCGTGTTGATTTTGTTGATGAATACTGGCAAAAAGTATTTTCCTATTTTTTAGAGGAATATAAAGCAAATAGAACTCCAAATCCCGATATTTTATGCAATAAAGAAATTAAGTTTAAAGCTTTTTTGGAAAAAGCAATGGCGATGGGATTTGATTATATTGCTATGGGTCACTATGCGCGCTCTGTGCATGCTCCTGAAGTGGAGTTATTACGGGGAATTGATCGCAATAAAGACCAAAGCTATTTTCTTTGTCAACTAACAAAAGCACAAATTGCAAAGTCGTTATTTCCGATTGGAGAAATGACAAAACCAGAAGTTAGAAAACTAGC
>JAQUVC010000075.1 GCA_028693535.1 Bacilli bacterium | reverse complement strand
AATAAAAAAAGCTTTGTATCTACATACAAAGCCTTATTTTTTATTATTATTTAATAACCTTAATAACGTTACCAGCACCAACAGTACGACCGCCTTCACGAATTGAGAATTTTGTTCCTAATTCGATTGCAATTGGGTGAATTAAAGTAACTTTTAATTCAGCATGGTCTCCTGGCATAATCATTTCTGTTCCTGGCATAAGTTCAATTACACCGGTTACATCAGTAGTACGGAAATAGAATTGAGGACGATAGTTAGAGAAGAATGGAGTATGACGTCCGCCTTCTTCCTTACTCAATACAACTACTTGTGCATGGAATTCAGAATGAGGAGTAACAGATTTTGGTTTTGCAAGAACTTGTCCACGTTGAACAGTTTCTCTAGTAACACCACGAAGTAATGTACCAATATTGTCGCCTGCTTCCGCATAATCCAATAATTTTCTAAACATTTCAACGCCTGTAACAACTGTACTAATGGTTGGATGAATACCAACGATTTCAACTGGGTCACCAACGCGAACTATACCACGTTCAACTCTACCAGTTGCAACAGTTCCACGACCAGTGATTGAGAATACATCCTCAACTGGCATTAAGAAAGGTTTGTCGTTTTCACGAACTGGATTTGGAATGTATTCATCGACTGCTTCCATTAATTTAATAATTGCTTTTTCAGCTTCTAAATCGCCTTCCATTGCTTTTAATGCAGATCCTCTAATAACTGGAAGATCGTCACCAGGGAATTCATATTCAGTTAATAAATCACGAATTTCCATTTCAACTAAGTCTAATAATTCTTCATCGTCTACCATGTCACATTTATTCATGAAAACAATAAGACGAGGAACGCCTACTTGACGGCTTAATAAGATATGTTCACGAGTTTGAGCCATAGGTCCATCCGTTGCAGCAACAACTAGGATAGCACCATCCATTTGGGCAGCACCAGTAATCATGTTTTTAACATAATCGGCATGTCCTGGACAGTCAACATGGGCATAATGACGATGTTTTGTCTCATATTCTACGTGAGCAGTGTTAATAGTTATACCACGAGATTTTTCTTCTGGAGCACCATCGATTTGGTCATATGCCACAATCTTTGATAATCCTTCTTTTGCTAAAACTCGAGTAATAGCTGATGTTAAAGTTGTTTTACCATGGTCAACATGGCCAATGGTACCAATATTTACGTGTGGTTTTGTACGTTCAAATTTAGCTTTTGCCATTTTAAAATTTCCTCCTAAAGTTTTTTCTATATATATTTTATAATATTTGTCTTGTAATTGCAAGCATTATTTTCTAGCCATTACGCTTTTTGATTACTTCCGCAGCAATCGATTTTGGACACTCTTCATAACATGAAAAATGCATTGTGTAATTACCTCTTCCTTGAGTATTACTACGCAAAGAAGTTGCATAGCCAAACATATTGGCTAGTGGCACCAAAGCTTTTACTCTTTGAAAACGAGCATGGGCTTCTTGGCCTTCGATTCGTCCTCGTTTGCTGATCAATTCACCGATTACATTACCTAAATATTCATCAGGAACTTCTACTTCTACGGACATAATCGGTTCTAATAACACCGGTTCACACTTTTCTTTACTGTTTTTAAACGCATAACTGGCAGCAATCTCAAATGCAATTTGACTTGAGTCAACTTCATGATATGATCCATCAAATAAAGTTGCTTTTACATCTATTGTTGGATAGCCAGCTAAGTTACCATTTTGTAAAGAAGATTCTAATCCCTTGTTGATAGAATTTATATATTCTTTCGGAACAACTCCACCGATGACAGCATCAACAAATTCATAACCTTTACCAGGGTTTGGTTCAAATCTAATTTTTACATCCCCATATTGGCCATGACCTCCACTTTGACGAACAAATTTTCCTTGAACCTCAGCTGATCGCTTGATTGTTTCACGATAAGATACTTGTGGTTGACCAACATTAGCTTCCACTCTAAATTCTCGTTTCATACGATCGACAATAATTTCTAAGTGTAGTTCTCCCATACCAGAAATAATTGTTTGCCCTGTTTCGCTATTTGTATACGTTTTAAAAGTTGGATCTTCCTCAGCAAGCTTTTGTAAAGCCATACCCATTTTATCTTGATCCACTTTTGTTTTTGGTTCAATTGCAACGCTAATAACTGGTTCAGGAAAAACCATTGATTCTAAAACGACGATGCGTTTTGGATCGCAAATTGTATCTCCTGTAGTTGTTACTTTTAAGCCTACAGCTGCAGCAATATCACCAGCATGAATTTCACTAATTTCGGTACGATCATTTGCATGCATTTGCAAAATACGTCCGATTCTTTCTTTTTTATCCTTATCAGGATTATAAACATAGGAACCTGCTGTTAGAACACCAGAATAAACTCTAAAGAAAGTTAGTTTACCTACAAAAGGGTCAGTCATAACTTTAAATGCTAGAGCTGCAAAAGGTTGTTCATCGCTTGATTTAATTTCGATTTCCTTCCCATTTTGATCTTTTCCCACGATATGTGGTACATCTAATGGGGAAGGTAAATAATCGATAATAGCATCTAAAACCAATTTCAAGCCTTTATTTTTAAAAGCTGTTCCACACATGATTGGAAAGAAATCAACTGTTAATGTTGCTTTACGAATTGCTTTTTTTAGATCCGCTATAGAAATTTCTTCACCTTCTAAATATTTCATCATTAAATCATCATCATAATCAGCTACTGCAGCAATTAATTCTTCACGACGATTGTTAGTTTCAGTTATTAAATAATCAGGAATTGCGACTTCGATATTTTCTTCATGCTCATCGCCTAAATAATGATAGGCTTTCATAGAAACAATATCAATAATTCCATCGAAATTTGTTTCAGCTCCAATAGGAATTGTAATTGGATGAGCGTTTGCTCCCAATCTTTTGTGCAAACTTTGTGTAGAAAAATTAAAATCTGCACCTGTTTTATCCATTTTATTGACGAAAACGATTCGTGGAACTTTATATTCCGTCGCTTGTCGCCAAACTGTTTCTGTTTGTGGTTCAACACCAGCTTGAGCATCTAGTACTGTGATGGCTCCATCAAGGACTCTAAGTGATCTACTAACTTCTACCGTAAAATCGACATGTCCTGGAGTATCGATGATATTTACACAATGCCCATTCCAATATGTTGTTGTGGCTGCTGAGGTTATTGTAATACCACGTTCTATCTCTTGGTCCATCCAGTCCATTTGTGCTGCTCCATCATGGGTTTCGCCCATTTTATGAATCTTTCCAGTGTGAAACAGTATTCTTTCAGTAACTGTTGTCTTACCAGCATCAATATGGGCCATAATGCCTATATTTCTTGTTTTTTCTAAAGATATATCACGAGGCATACATTAACTCCTTTCTACCATTGATAATGCGCGAATGCTTTGTTAGATTCAGCCATACGATGAGTATCATCACGTTTTTTAACTGCATTACCAACACCATTTGCGGCGTCCATAATTTCATTGGCTAATCTTTCTTCCATTGTCTTTTCTCTTCTTAATCTTGAGTATTGTGTTAACCATCTCAAACAAAGAGTCATTTTTCTATCGGGTCTCACTTCCACTGGAACTTGATAATTGGCTCCACCAACACGGCGAGCACGAACCTCAAGTTGTGGAGTGATATTTGCTAATGCTTCATTAAACACATCAAGAGCTGGACGACCAGTTTTCTTTTCAATGTTTTCAAAAGCACCATAAAGTATTTGTTGGGCAACACCTTTTTTACCATCAAGCATAATATTACTAATCAATCTAGTAACGATTGGTGAATTGTATAATGGATCTGGTAAAACTTTTCTCTTTGGAATATGTCCTTTACGTGGCATTTTTCATTCCTCCTTTCGATTTATAATTGATTATTTTCTTTTAGCACCATATTTACTTCTTGCTTGTTTACGGTTCTCTACACCAGTAGCATCTTGTGTTCCACGAATAATATGATAACGTACTCCTGGTAAATCCTTTACACGTCCACCACGTATTAACACAACACTATGTTCTTGTAACTTATGTCCAATTCCTGGGATATAAGCAGTAACTTCAATTCCATTAGATAAACGTACACGGGCATATTTACGAATAGCCGAGTTTGGTTTCTTAGGAGTCATTGTTTGTACTCTAGTACAAACTCCTCTTTTTTGGGGAGCTTCTACTTCTGTATAGCACTTCTTTAAACTATTAAATCCAATTCCTAGATGAGGTGATTTAGATTTTCTAATTTTCGACTCACGAGGCTTTCTAATTAATTGACTTATAGTTGGCATTTGTATTTCCTCCTTTCCCTAATACTACCACATTTCCGGGCGTTTCAATATTGCATAAATATAAGTTTTGGCAAGGCCAAAACTAGTATTCATAAATCCTATAATATTATACACTTTTAAATTTTATTGTCAAGCCTTTTTTTCATTTAATTTATATCTTCTACAGCATGCTCTAGTTCTTCTTTTAGAACATTAGGATTTTCATATATCCTTTTCAATAAGCGTAATGAATTGCCGAAATATAAACCATCGCAAAATCTTTCATCAGTTACAACGCCTAATGTCATTACTTTTTTGGCAACAATATTGCCTTCTTTATCAACAACAGCTTGCAATTTTTCTTTTCCCATGCTGATAAATATTCCTGTTGTACCAAAGTCATAAATATGATGATAGATATAATCCGTTTTGATAGATTTCAAATTAGTAACAAAGATTGACGTGTGAAATGGACTAGCAGCAATAATCTTTTTGGGTAAAATTCCGTGTTTATCTAGCCACTTTAAAAGCCCTACAGAAATTTTTATTAAAAAATTAGGAATATTGGTAAGGAATTTAGCAGTTTTGTCCGTTTCATTAACTGCTTTTACATTACTATTTGCTTTGACTGCTTCATCGATTTTTTCTTTGATTTGATAAATATTTTCCCTTCCAGTAAATTCTAATTTTACTGTTGTTTCTTCAACATCATCACGAAGAGCTTTTTTTACAACAAAAGAAACCATAATGCTATTTCTTTTAAAGATTCTTCCATTCATGACAAATCTATTTAATTGGGGTCTAAGAGCAAACAATCTAACTACTCCTGCAATCACAATATGCATATAATTGATAGAGATCTCTTTTTCTTTTTCTTTTGCGATAAATTCATCTAGTGATTCGCATTGTAATTCATATTTAAAAAGATTTTGTGAATCGTGGCGTGCACTCATAATATGGGGAATCAACCTATTTACTGGGCTTAACCCTTTGATCTTCTTCCCATCACTTCTTTTTCCAAACATGTATCTTTCTCCTTTTTTCGACAAGATATTGCTATTTTA
>JAQUVC010000074.1 GCA_028693535.1 Bacilli bacterium | reverse complement strand
TATGTCATTTGTTTGGATTACACTAACATATATTATCCTATATGTTTTAGTTTGGTTAGGTAAAAAATGTTATTTAAAAAGGAGAAAAAAAGATGAGCAAAAAAACAATGAAAGATGTTGAATTAAAGGGAAAAGTTGTTTTAATCAGGGTTGATTTTAACGTACCGATGAAGGATGGAGTGATTACTGATGACAATCGTATCGTCCAAGCACTATCGACAATTAAGTATGCGATAGATCAAGGCGGAAAATTGGTATTATTCTCACATTTGGGAAGAGTGAAAGATGAAGCCGATAAAGCTGATAACAGCCTGGCTCCAGTAGCAAAAAGATTATCACAATTGTTAAATAGACCGATTACTTTTGTTGGTGAAACAAGGGGAGAACAGTTAGAAAAAGCAATCAAAGCGATGAGCAATGGCGATGTTGTTATGTTTGAAAACACTAGATTTGAAGATATAAATGGTAAAAAAGAATCTAAGAATGACCCGGAATTAGGAAAATATTGGGCTTCTCTAGGCGATATTTTTGTTAATGATGCTTTTGGAACAGCACATCGTGCTCATGCTTCTAACGTAGGAATTGCTGCGAACATGAAAGATGTTGTTGCTGGCTTTTTAATGGAAAAAGAAATCAATTTTATTGGCAATGCTGTTGACAATCCAGTGCGTCCATTTATAGCAATTTTAGGGGGAGCAAAAGTAAGCGATAAAATTTCAGTTATTGAAAATTTAATCAATAAAGCGGATAAAATATTAATATGTGGAGCTATGGCTTATACTTTCTACAAAGCGTTAGGATATGAAGTAGGAACGAGCAAATGTGAAAATGATTTTGTTGAATTTGCGAAAGGTTTATTGGAAAAAGCGAACGGAAAAATCATTTTACCAATTGATACTGTTATTGTGAAAGAGTTCAGTGAATTCGCTGAAAGCCGTGTTGTTACTTCAGACCAAATTCCAGCTGATGAAATGGGTATGGATATTGGTCCAAAGACAATTGAATTGTTTGAAAAAGAATTACAGGGGGCAAAAACAGTTGTTTGGAATGGCCCTGCGGGTGTATTTGAATTTGATAAATTTGCAGTTGGAACCAACGGTATTTGTAGAATTCTTGCTAATTTAGTAGGAGCTACAACAATTATAGGTGGTGGCGATAGCGCAGCAGCAGCAATTAAATTAGGTTATGAAGATAAGTTCAGCCATATTTCTACTGGTGGTGGAGCAAGCTTAGAATATCTTGAAGGCAAACTATTACCAGGAGTAGAAATTATTAACGATAAGAATTGCTGCTGTGGCAATTGTAAGTAGGAGAGTGTAGTAATGAGAAAACCTATTATTGCGGGAAATTGGAAAATGTTTAAGACACGTGATGAGACACTACAATTTGTGTATGCTGTTTCGAATCGTGTACCGAGTGTTGACAAAGTCGATAGTATAATTTGTGCTCCATTTCCAGTGTTACGTTGTTTGGTAAAACGTCAAGGTGAAAATTTAAGAATCGGTGCCCAAAACATGCATTTTGCTGAAGAGGGTGCATATACAGGCGAAGTAAGTGCAGCAATGCTTACTAGTATAGATGTTACTTATGTTATTATTGGCCATAGTGAAAGAAGAGCAATGTTCAATGAAACAGATGAAAGTGTAAATGCAAAACTTCATCAAGCGTTTAAACACGAATTGAAGCCAATTCTTTGTGTAGGAGAAACATTAAAACAAAGAGAAGCTGAGCAAACAGAAAAAGTAATTGGTAAACAAATTAAAAAAGACTTAGCAGGATTAACAGAAGCACAAGTAAAAGAGCTAGTCATTGCATATGAACCTATTTGGGCAATTGGAACAGGTAAAACAGCTACTAGTCAAATAGCAGATGAAACATGTGGTTTTATTCGCCAAACAATTAAAAAATTGTTCAATAAAGAAACTGCCGAAGCGATAAGAATTCAATATGGTGGAAGCGTTAAACTAAACAATGTTGATGAATTAATGAGTATGCCAAATATTGATGGAGCATTAATCGGAGGAGCTAGTTTAGTAGCCGAAGATTTCATTAAATTGGTTAATGCAGCTGTAAAATAGAACGCCAAAAGCGTTCTTTTATTTACCATATCAATAAAAAATGTTATAATTACAATAATAGAGGTGATTATACGTGAATAAAATGGAAATAAGTAACATTGTTGTAAAGCAAAGGAATTACTTTAATACAGGAGCTACTAAAAATTTGCAATTTCGTTTGCATGCATTAAATGAACTTTATGATTCAATCATTTTTCATGAAAAAGATATTCTATCAGCCTTACAAAAGGATTTGAATAAATCTGAGATGGAAGCTTACATGACGGAAATCAGTTTGTTGAAGGATGATTTGAAATATATAAGAAGAAGATTATCCAAATGGATAAAGCCAGCAAAAGTAAAAACGGCTTTGATGCAAATGCCTGCACGATGTTATGTTGTAAAAGATCCTTATGGGGTGAGTTTGATTATGTCGCCATGGAATTACCCATTGCTATTGGCATTGAGTCCGTTAATAGGATCTATTGCTGCTGGTAATTGTGCTATTATTAAACCTTCTGCTTATGCGCCAAAAACATCATTGGTAATTGATAGTATTATTAAAAAAGCATTTAAAGAAGAATACTGCACAGTGATTCAAGGCGGTAGAGCTGAGAACACAGAACTATTAAAGCAAAAATTCGACTATATATTTTTTACTGGAAGTATTGAAGTAGGGAAACTAGTAATGGAGTCAGCATCTAAAAATCTAACACCAGTTAGTTTAGAACTAGGAGGCAAAAGCCCTGTAATTATTGAAGAATCAGCGGATATTGATATGGCGGCGAAAAAACTAGTTTTTGGAAAATATATTAATGCAGGGCAAACATGTATTGCTCCTGACTATGTACTGGTTCCTAAGCACAAGCAAAATCAATTAGTGGCATCCTTAAAAAAATATATTAATGAATTTTATCCACAAGACAGCGAAGGAAACGTGATTGATTATCCTAAAATAGTGAACGAGAAACACTTTTTACGTCTTAAAAATCTAATGGAGATTGATAAAGTTGTAATTGGTGGAAAAGCAAATCAACAACATTTAACCATTGAACCAACAGTAATGATTGATATTGATTATAATAGTCCAATCATGCAAGAAGAAATATTTGGTCCTATTCTACCAGTTATAGCGTATGAAAATATTGATGAAGTAATCAAAAAACAACAAACATTGCCGAAGCCATTAGCACTTTATTTATTCACTAATCGTAATGATATTAAAAAGCGGATTTTAAGTGATATTTCTTTTGGTGGTGGTTGTATCAATGATGTCATTCTTCATATAGCGACACCATATATGGGCTTTGGTGGCGTTGGTAATAGTGGAATGGGAAGTTATCATGGGAAACTAAGCTTTGATACATTTACTCATAAAAAGAGTATTGTTGATAAAGGAAAGAGCTTTGATTTAGCAATTAGATATCGACCATACACCGATAAGAAGAAAAAATGGCTTAAGAAGATTTAAAGAAAAACATTGACATTCATATGAAAAAGTGTATAATAATAAAGGCATCCATAAAAGATGCCATGTGATATAGCAGCACTTGAAAAAACGAAAAAGCTAATAGAAGTACCTGTAGAGGAGTAAGTAACCCGGCTGCAAGCGGTGAAAGCTGTTTTCAAATCTATCATTTTAGTTATGTTCAAGTCCTAGCACAAATATAAAGGAGGAATAAATATGTCACGTTTTACAGGATCAGACTGGAAAGTATCGCGAAGATTAAAGTATTCAGTATCTGAAACAGGAAAAGAATTATTAAAAAGAAATTATGCACCAGGGCAACACGGAAAACGCCGTACCAAGATTTCTGAATATGGTGTTCAGTTACAAGAAAAACAAAAAGTTCGTTTCACTTATGGAATGAGCGAAAAACAATTTAAGAAAGTGTTTGTATTTGCTTCTAAATTACAAGGTAAGCAAGGAGATAACTTCTTAAAATTATTAGAATCAAGATTGGACAATTTAGTTTATAGATCAGGATTCGCTTCAACAAGACGTCAAGCTCGTCAATTAGTAAACCATGGTCATATCACGGTTGATGGTAAGAAATTAGATATTCCATCATATTTAGTGAAACCAGGTCAAAAGATTAGTGTGAAAGAAACTTCTCGTAGCCTAACAATTGTTCAAGAGGCACTTGATTCATTAGTTACAAGAAAAGAATATGTTTTCTTTGATGGTAACACGATGGAAGCAACATTTGTTCGCTATCCAGAAAGAGAAGAATTCTTAGAAGAAATCAAAGAAAATCTTATCGTTGAGTTCTACAATAGATAAAAATAAAAAAGGAGACATCTCCTTTTTTTATTTTACTATTTTTTCCAATTCATCACCAATATTTTTTGCAATTTCTTCTAGAAAGAGCTGATCTGTTTTTGTAAAGCGAGCGAATTTTGTGCTATCTAAATCCAGAACTGCGTATACTTTATTATCAACAAAAATGGGAATTACAATTTCCGAATTTGCTGCACTATCACAAGCGATGTGATCAGGAAAACGGTGAACATCTTTTACAACAATAGTTTGTTTTAAAAGAGCACTTTTTCCACATACGCCACGTCCTAAGGGAATCATCGTACAAGCAACTTTTCCTTGGAAAGGCCCTAAAATCAAAGTTTGATTTTGGAGAAGGTAAAAACCGACCCAACTGATAGCAGGAAGAGAAGCCTTAATAATAGCAGTGGTGTTAGCCAACAAACTTATTGCATGAGGCTCGTTCTCGTTTAGAGATTTCATGGCAGATAACAAGGTTTGATAATTAGTTTTTTTCATCAAGAGCTCCATTGATGGCAATAGCTAATTGATCAGCGCAACTTGTTTGACGAAAACCACACTTGTTACCAAGCAATAGCTGGGCAATCTCTTTGGCGTTATGTCCATCGACTAATTTGCTAATAGCTGACAAGTTTCCTGGGCAACCATGATAAAATTTTAAATTGATGATTTTTTGATCATCGGTTAAATCAAATTCAATTTTTTTACTGCAAGTATTTAAAGAATGATAAATAATGTGTTTCATTATGCTCACCTAAGTAATATTTTTGTCAATTCTATCATATAAAAGCAAAAAATTCAAGTGCGATAAAACTTTATTTTTAGTGATTATTGATGTATAATATTAAAAGGTGAAGATTTATGAGATATTTTGATTATGCAGCAACAACCCCCATTGACAAGGAAGTCATGGACACATATATAAAAGTAGAAAATAATTATTTTGCAAATACAACCTCGCTTCATAGTTTGGGGCAAAAAAGCAATGTTCTTTTAGAGCAAGCAAGTGCCGAGATAAAGGATTTGCTGGGGGTAAAAGAACACAATATTGTTTATACAAGCA
>JAQUVC010000073.1 GCA_028693535.1 Bacilli bacterium | reverse complement strand
GATAGTTTCAGATTATTCCTAGAGCTAATTAATAAAGCGAAGGATATGAATCTTACGAGTTGGACAACAGAAGCTGACTTTATTTTGAATAATCGTATGGGTATGTTTGCCACCTATACTTACAATCAAGTAACACAAATTTCTTATTTAGAACACGGAACATTTACAACAAATACTTCTGGTGGCTATATTATTCATGTTGAAATGCCAAGTGGATATACATTTAGCTATACCATTTATGACCCTATTTATGTGGATGAATTAGGAGATATGATTCCGATAACAGGCAATCAAGCGGATGACTTCGTCATTTTGGGTGATGCCTTACTATCTAGAATTGTTGAGATAGATATTGTTATTGAGGAAACTACACCTCCTGTACTAGATTGGGGACAACATTTAGAAACAGATTTATTGGAACCATATTTAGAAAACAGTCCCAATGTTGAATAAAAGCTTAGTTAAAAAACTAAGCTTTTTTCATAGGAAATAATTGTTTGGTAGATGTGTTGTTTTATGGGGTGATAATGTCACATTTTATTTATTTTTAATACTTGATAAAAAGACTTGTTTTTGCTATAATAAGTGTATTATAAGGAGATTGCTAATGAAATTAATTCGGAGATTATCAAGCGGTTTGTTTTCGCCACAAGAAATAGTAAACTATCAAAAAGATAGTCGCTGGTTAACAACGCTATATTTATTGATTTTAGTCTTGTTAATGGCGTTACCAAGCTTACTAACAATTAATAAAGATAGCAGTTTTGGTTATAATGAAAAATTATCGCTGCGAGAAGATTTTTATCGAGATGGCGTGGAAATGCCATTTTATATCAAGCATGGTCAAATGTTTCACGATACGGGTGATACTGAGTATTCCTATAGTAAAGCTTTAAAAAATGGAATATTGGTTAAAGCAACGTTAAAGGAATTATCAGAAATCGAACAATCGACAATCCCAACGGTTATTTTTACTAAAAATGGAGTTATCTTTCATTATACTGTTTATACGGATGTCTTATTATCCTATGCTGATTATCCAAGTCTAGAAAATTTAGATTTTAGTGGTGCTTATGATAATGATGAGGCTTTTTGGGGAGTTGTAATGCCAATCATAGCGGATAAACTTGCTGAATTCAAGCCTTATGTTATGATAGCTAGTATTATGGTTGCTATTTTGGGAACGTTGGGAAGTCTTGTGATTTGGAGTTTAATTACAACTGTTTTTCAAAAAATTAATATAGGTTCAAAAGTTAAATTCACCAAGTTATGGCAATTGATGATTTATGTGATGGCACCATATGCTTTGGGTAATTTGCTTTCGGATCTATTTGGATTGGTATTGTTATATTATATAGGATTTATTTTGATGGTTGTTAATTCCGCAAAGATAGGACAAACCATCGTTACTGGAGGCACTAAAAATGAGTTATAATCATATTGAAATTGAAAAGAAATGGCAAGCATATTGGGCGAAGCAAAAAACATTTAGAACCGATAATCATAGTGATAAGCCGAAGTTTTATGCTTTGGATATGTTCCCTTATCCGAGTGGAGTCGGTCTTCATGTTGGTCATCCTGAAGGCTATACAGCTACAGATATCGTTTCGCGAATGAAACGAATGCAAGGGTACAATGTCATGCATCCTATGGGATGGGATGCGTTTGGATTGCCAGCAGAACAATATGCGATCAATACAGGTAGAGATCCTCGTGAGTTTACTGAAAATAACATTCAAGTATTTAAAAAGCAATTATTAAATTTAGGGTTATCTTATGATTGGGACCGTGAACTTGCAACTTGTGATCCTAAATACTATAAATGGACGCAATGGATTTTCACAAAGCTATTTGAAAAAGGACTTGCGGAAATCAAAGATATTGAAGTTAACTGGTGTGAAGGATTAGGTACTGTCTTAGCCAATGAAGAAGTATTAAATGTTGATGGGAAAATGGTCAGCGAGCGCGGTAGTTTTCCAGTTGTGAAAAAGCCGATGCGTCAATGGGTGTTAAAGATTACTGCGTATGCTGAGCGTTTATTAAACGATTTAGATGATGTTGATTGGCCAGAATCGGTCAAGGATATGCAAAGAAACTGGATTGGTAAAAGTGTTGGGGCAACTGTAACGTTTCCGATTGCACATACTGATTTGAGCTTTGATGTATTTACTACTCGAGCTGATACGTTGTTTGGTGCGACGTACTGTGTATTGTCACCTGAACATGCCTTGGTACCTAAAATCATGACCGAAAGTCAGCAAGAAGCAGTACTACAATATATTGATTATGCAAAATCAAAATCAGATTTGGATCGCACGGATTTAAATAAGGAAAAAACAGGAGTCTTTACGGGAGCTTATGCAGTTAATCCTGTCAATCAAAAACAAATCCCAATTTGGATTGCTGATTATGTTCTTGCTACTTATGGCACGGGAGCGATTATGGCTGTTCCTGCTCATGACCAAAGAGATTATGAATTTGCGAAGAAATTCAATTTAGAAATAATCCCTGTTTTAGAGGGCGATATTAGTGAGAAGGCATTTAGTGAGGATGCTCCTCATATCAATTCTGGCTTTATCAATGGCACTTCTAAACAAGAAGGAATAGATTTGATGCTAACATTTTTAAAAGACAATAACTATGGATATGAAAGCATCAATTATAAAATACGCGATTGGATTTTTTCGCGACAACGATATTGGGGGGAACCATTTCCTGTCATTATTTATGAAGATGGTCAAATTGAAACATTGGGTCTTGATGAATTGCCACTTGAACTACCAGTTTTAAAAAAGGTAGCTCTTAGTAAAACGGGAGAGTCTCCACTAGCAAACGCGCATGAATGGTTAGAAGTTGTTCGTAGCGATGGTGTAAAAGGACGTCGTGAAACAAACACTATGCCACAATGGGCGGGAAGTTGCTGGTATTATATCGGATATATTTTACGAGAAAACGATGATTTTCTTGATTTATCTGATCCAAACGTTCAAGAGATTGTTAATTACTGGTTACCAGTAGACTTATACATTGGGGGAACGGAGCATGCAGTACTACACTTACTATATTCACGTTTTTGGCATAAAGTTTTATATGATTGTGGAATTGTAAGTACGAAAGAACCCTATCAAAAACTATTTAACCAAGGAATGATTCTCGGTGAAGATGGTGAAAAAATGAGTAAATCAAAAGGAAATGTCATCAATCCGGATGATGTTGTTCGTCAATACGGTGCTGATACACTTCGTTTATATGAAATGTTTATGGGACCACTAGAGGCGACGAAACCGTGGTCAACTGCAGGTGTGGAAGGGCCAAGAAGATTTTTAGAGAGAGTATATCGATTATATACAGAAGTAGCATCAATCGTTGATGAAAATGTCAATTTAGAAAAAGTATATCATCAAACCGTAAAGAAAGTTACGGATGACTATAATGGCCTACACTTTAATACAGCCATTAGTCAAATGATGATTTTCATCAATGAATGCTATAAGAATCCTATGATACCCTATAACTATTTGGAAGGCTTCTTAAAATTACTGAATCCAATTGCACCTCATCTAACAGAAGAATTGTACCAAATTGTTTTAAATAAAAATGAATCAATTGCCTATAGTAAATGGCCAGAGTATGATATAAATAAAATTAAAGATGATGTTGTAACGGTTGTTGTTCAAGTAAATGGAAAAATCAGAGAAAAGTTGGAAGTTATAGCGACAATCACGGATGCGGAGTTGCAAGAAAAAGCACTTGCCTGTGAGAAAATCCAAGCATTCATCATGGGAAGCACTATAAAAAAGGTGATTATTGTACCTAAAAAAATAGTAAATATCGTTATATAGAAAAGACGAAAACAGAAGCCCTTGTGACTTCTGTTTTTTTAAAATAAAAGAGAAATCATTTTACTAATATATAAGTGGTGATGGAAATGAAATGTAAAAGACAAAGAACGGTATTCGATTTGTTTGCTTTTTGGAACTGTAATCATTGTCAGGAAATCAGGCAAGATGAAGTAATCGGGATTGGTAGACATGTTATTGGTATTTATTATTTACAAGAGAGTTGTCCTTATATTGAAGTAAACCATGAGGAACTATTTGCTTTTTCAAAAAAATTAAAACAATTATTACAAGAAGCGATGGTCGTTCAAGAGAGCATTGTTTTATTCTTATTAGATAGTTTTTCTCTTGACCAAATGGAAGATATTTTAGAAGCTTTTTTAGACCTTGATTTTGATATTCAAATCATTATTGGATGAATGTTTCCCGTAATAAAAAAAGCAAAAAATTGTTTTAATTAGAAAAAAATGGTATAATAAAGCGTAACCTAATAGCAAAGGAGATGAGATAATGAAAGTTACAGTACGCACTAAAAACAAAATGGATTTAAGTCCAAAGATCAAAGAACAAGCTGAAGAAAAATTAGCAAAACTTGATCAATTCTTTAATCGTCGTGAAGATTTAGAAGCTAACGTACTATGCAAGGAATACGATGATGGTAAAACAATTGAAATCACCCTTCCAACTAGAAATATTCTTTTACGAGCTGAGGTTAAAGCGGACACATTCTTGAATGCACTTGATTTAGCAGTTGACAAATTAGAAGCTCAAATTCGTCGTCATAAATCAAAAATTTATTCAAGTTTAAAACGTCGTGCTGGAGTTTCGCAATACTATGCTACCAATAGTGATTTTGATTTAGAAAAAATGAAAACCGAATTGATGGTTACCAATTTAGTAAAATCAAAATCAGTGGAGTTAAAACCAATGACAGCCGAAGATGCGATTACGCAAATGGAAATGCTAGGACACAATTTCTTTGTTTTCTTAAATGTTGAAACAAATAAAGTTTCGGTTGTATACTTACGAGATGACCATGATTATGGAATTATTGAAACCAGTAATCCTGTAAATGAATGATAGATATCAAAAGCGCCAAAGCACAAAATGCTTTGGTTTTTTTTGTTTTTTCAAAATTTGCTTTTCGTTTGGCGTATAGAAAAAAGCGTTTACTTTATTGAGAAAAAATGGTATAATACTTAAGATAAATTAAACAGGAGAAAACAAATGAAATTGAAAAGCCTATTAATATTTACTCTTATATTAATTTTTGCTTTAGGGGGGCAAATTATTATTAGTGCTGGCGAAAAAGTATTAACAGAGACCGGATCGGATAAACCAATCACATATTTAGGAACTAGTGAAACAGTGAAAATTGCTACCGAATACGTAGCAAAAAACACTGATTTTCGTGCTGTTTGGGTGAGTGCTTATGTTGCCGATGTTGCTACTTATCGTAGTAAAGAACAATATCAAGCAGAAATTACCTCTGTTCTTGATGTGATGAGTTATTATAATTTGAATGTGATGATTTTTCATGTAAGAATACTCAATGATGCCTTATACACAACATCAATGAGTCCAACTTCCAAGTATTGGATGATTGATTCTACTTGGGATGCATTGGCTTGGGTCATTGAGGAATGCCATAAGCGAGGAATTGAATTCCATGCATGGATGAATCC
>JAQUVC010000072.1 GCA_028693535.1 Bacilli bacterium | reverse complement strand
ATTCATCTTTTAGTGTATTATCCTCTTCCAAAAGAAGCCTATCAAAGAAGTTTTCATGTAAAGTAAATTCTTCTAATTCGTAACGATGATCATTGATCAATAATTGGTTGTTTTCAATTTTAAAATGTGTAATTTCATCTTTTGACATATCATACTCGTCTAAAACTAAATACATATTTGGGTGAAACGCTCCAAATTGTCTATCAATAACATCCTTGCTAGATAATATATGTGCTACTTGAATAAAACATTTCTTTCCATTTTTTATTGTTACAAAACCAATTTCATCTTAACTCTAATTGATAATAGATAGTTATGGAATAAATTATATAATTAAAAGGATTATTTACACCGTCTTATTCCAGTAATAATTTTAATCAAACCATTTTTTTCAATTAATTTGTTCAAATACAAATTACGATTAACAACCATTTTAATTCCTTCGAATATTGATTAATTGTTACCTTTTTTCGTAATCATTGTATAATGAAATTGAAAACATGTCAATCATTACCATTGAACAAATATAAAACATACAAATAATTTTACCGATATTAAAACGAAAAGATTGACGTAGATTCAAAAATGGAGTTAAAAATTAAAAAAAGAGTTTATCAATCGCTTATAAACTCTTTTTTAACTTTATTATTTTATTTCTAGTAATACAACCGTCTCCACATGATAGGTTCCAACAAACATATCAACAATTGTTTTATTTTCTATCCGATAGTCACCCTCTAATACTTTCAAATCTCGCACTAAGGTTGTTGGATCACAAGACACATAGATAACTTTTTGTGGTTTTAATTGATTAATCGCATTTAGGAACTCCGTAGTAGAGCCACTTCTTGGTGGATCCATTACTAGTACATCAATGGCTACTTGATCTTTTGCCATTTGCTTTAAGAACTCTGTTGCATCGTTACAATAAAATTTAATATTCTTTATTTTATTCTCATAGGCATTAGCAGAAGCATTGGAGACCGCTTGTTTATTGGATTCGACACCAATGACTTGCTTTGCCTTCTTTGCTAGGACCATACCAATGGTTCCAACACCAGAGTAAGCATCTACAACGACTTCTGTTCCAGTTAATGCAGCATATTCTTCTACTTTTTGATAGAGTTTTTCTGTTTGTTCTGGATTAATTTGGAAAAAGGCTTTGGCTGATATTTTAAACTTAATATCACATAAGTAATCTTCAATATATCCTTTTCCAAACAGCGTTCGCTCTTCTTCTCCTAAGATAATGCTCGTTTTACGCGTATTAATATTTTGAATAATCGTTGTAATATAAGGAAATTTATCTCTTAAGCGTTTCACAAACTCACTACGACCAGGGAACTGATCTCCATTCGTTACTACGACTACCATAACTTCTTTGGTAATATGAGCTTCCCGAACTAAGATGAAACGAATGAGTCCGGTTCTTTTATCTTCATTATAGGGTTGTAGTTTTAATTGTTGCATGATTTGTTGAATATAACGCACAATCTCATTTTGTCGCTCAGATTGTACTAAACAATTGTTTAAGTGAATGATTCGATGAGATTCTTCTTCATAAAATCCATAAACAATCTTTCCTTCGCGATATTTATAAGCAACTTGCATTTTGTTGCGATATTCTGTTTGTTTATCTGCTTGGATCACTGTATCAATCTTTGGAGGAAGTTTCGCATTCTTAAAGCGCTCTTCAACAAATTCCTTTTTAAAAGCAATTTGTTCAACGTACTTCATATGTAATAATTGACACCCCCCACAGGAGGTAAACACATCGCACTTCACATCAGTTCGAGCGGGAGAGGTTTTCAGTAATTTGATGAGTTTGAATTTTTGATATTTTTGTTCCTCATCAACGGAAAAAATTCCCACTTCTTTGGGCAAAAAGTTAGGAATGGCAAATGTTTCTTTTCCATATTGACCAATCCCTTGGCCTCGTTCATTTAAGCTGTTACACTTTAACTCCACTTTCTTCACAAGTACCACCTTCCTTAATGGTCGATAAAAGCAAGGATATCTTCTAGGATTGGTTCATAATTTTGTGACATCAACATCAAATGGGTAATGCCTTCATATATTTTTAATTGTCGATTCGGGTTCGTGCAAATCGAATATAAATACTGAACGGACTGTTCTGGCACCAATTGATCGATAGCTCCCCAACAAATCAAAACGGGATTTTTAATCTCCACTAGGTCTTTATTGCAATTTAAGACGATATCTTTAAATTCATTATACGCTTTCCAAATATAAGAACGAAGGTACTTCCTTAAAACAAACCCCAAACCAGTCGAGCTATCATTAGCGACCGCTTTCAATAGATTCTTATAGGCTTCTTGTTCTTTTGGTGCTTTCTTTACAATTGCTTTTTCTAAAGAACTGAAATTACGAGCACTAAACTCTGTGGTAGTAATCAGTGCTTTGGGATTAAAGTATTTATTCGCTGGTGCTAACAGGATGAGTTTATTGAAATTACGGAAACTCGACAAGCAGCTAGCTAAGGCTCCTCCCATAGAAAAGCCCAAAACATCGATTTCTTCATAGCGACTATGTAAATCATCAAATGTTGCGGTTAAGTGTCGAAACGTATCTTCTTTGTTGAATTTATCATAATCGTAGTCATTTTCTGGGCCGTGTCCCGGAAGCACGATACGATGAACCAAATCATATCTTGATTCTAAATGGGGAATCAACACATCAAAATCAGTCATATCACTTAAAAACCCATGAATTAAAAGGATTGCTCGTTTCATGTTTTTTTTACGCGCGATGATTTTATGGTAAGCAAATCTTTTTTTCTCTAGCACATCTGGGCGTAGTAAATAAATAACCCCCACATAGACATAATCATAGCTTTCAAGCAAACGTTGCATAGCAATATTTTGCTCATGCGTATCAACTTTAATATCGCATATTCCTTTTTCTAAAATTACATATTCTGCTTTATCGAGAAGTTTTTTTGCGACTCCTTGATGATAGTATTCTTTTTTTACGGCCAAACGATGGATAACAGCATAGTGATTATCATTGAGCCATTGTCCTTGAACAATGTTTTGATAGCACTCCTCTTCTTGAAATGAAACGACTAAAACACCAATGATGTTTTCTTCGTCGATACAAACAAGGACTTCATTTTCTTCAAGATCTTTGATAAACGTTTTGGTATTTGGATATCCATCGGTATCCTGCCATTGTGTTGATCCATTTGCGCGAAACAACTCTTTCGCATCATCAATAACACGAATAATTCCTGGTATATCTTTTGTTTCTGCTTTTCTTACTTGATAACTCATTTAAACACCACAAAATACAAAACGACCAAAATCAATGCTGGTAGCATATTGGCAATCTTTATCCTTTCTTTCGCTAAGAAATTAAACCCAATGCAGGCAACCATTGCGTAGCCCACCATACTAAAAACAGCAACAAACTCAGCACTCATAAAATTACCCAAATAGATGGCCGCGATTGTTAAGCTCCCTTGATAAAGTAAAACCGGAATTGCAGCGAATAAAACGCCAAATCCCAACGTAGAAGCTAAAACTAATGACGTAACCATATCAATCGCTGATTTTAAATACAGCGTATTGGGATCACCCAAAGCAGCATTGACACTTCCTATAATGGCCATTGCTCCCACACAAAATACCAGAGTTGCTGAAACAAAACCAATAGAAAACGATCCTTTACCCATTTTTGCTTCAATCTTATCTCCTAATTGCTCTATATGTTGATCGATTTTTAATAGTTCACCAATCATCATTCCGACCGCTAGAGTGACAATCAAAATCAACTCATAACTCGTTGTGATTGCCCCCGTTTCAGGATTTACTTGTAACATTGTTTTCAAGACCCCTGCAATACCAAAGAGTAAAACTACAATCCCAATGGCTTTTAACACAGAGTCACAGATTTCTTTTTTAATTATTTTTTTCAATAATAATCCTAGGAATGCTCCCCCGAGAATTGCTAGAGCATTTATGAGTGATGCTACCATAAAATCACACTTTCTATTTTAATTTAAACTTTAAGACCACCGCATTATGATCACTGTAAACAAAACTAACATCCTCACCATTCACCATCACGACATTTTCAACACTAATTTCTTCAATATTGTCAGAGATGATGAAGCCATCAATCACAACGGTATAGTTCACATCTTTTTGATAAGGTATATCAGTACTACGGCAAGTGGGATGGGCATTACTGGTGGCAAAGTTGTACCCGGTTGTAAGTTTATCTTGATCAAAAACATAAACCCATTCAGGAACAAATTGTTCCGTTGCAAATGTATGTAGACTATCAGCGATATCATGATTAAAATCACCACCAACGATCACATAATTGCCTATATTCTTTTCTACTTCTAAAATCGTATTTAGTTTTTCTAATTGCAATTGACGATAGACTCCACCCTTATCGTAAGCCGACAAGTGGACATTAATCAACACCAATTCTTTATTACCACTGACTGGAATTCGAGTTATCATAAAACAACGATCCAAATCAAAGAATTTTACCGGGAAAGACTCATCAATAGGTAATTTATAACGCATACTCTCTGTGATTTTATATTTACTAAACGTTGCAATTCCTCCATTGACAGCGCCATGGGGATCTTGAAATGGGTATAGCAAATAAGAGCTATGAAAATTAAGAGCAAAGCTACTTGCATACTCAGAGAAGTTTTCGCGAATCATTTCCAATTGATTCACTTTATAACTACGAGTAGACTCAATATCTACTTCTTGGAAAAAAGCGAAGTCAGGGGTAAAACTACTAACAATATCAATAGCTCCCTTGGTATTGGTCAATACAACCTCTTTACTTTTTGCCGTTGAGTTTTTCCCCGCCACTGCTGTGCCATCTAACATCACACCACTGTCCATAAAGAAAGAAAACTCTTTTGTATAAGCACCAAAACCAATATTCATCGTTACAATCGTATATTCATTGCCAATGGCAATTTCAGCTTCTTGATGATTCACAATTTCTGCTGTTAAATCCGTTTCATCATCAATACGATAGAATTCCACCGATAGTTTCACAACATAACCAATGACAAATAAAACCATCACAACAAAAATGGAAAGTAGGGTTAATCCTGCAATTCTTAATGCTTTTTTCATATAAAGTACGCTCCTTGTAAAAATTTTATCACATTTGTTCAGTAAACACAATTAAAAAAAAGACGTTCTAAACAGAATCGTCTTCAAAAAAATCATCCTTCTTACTACTATGAAAAAATATTTTACTTTTTGGTGTAACCAAAATGTAATAAATCGGAATTGTTAGAAAAATAATCCATCCTGGATGCCAACGCCAAGCAAACTTTGTAACAATACCAAAGACAATATAAATGACGGCAATGATGAGTGGATAACTAAATCGAATCCGTTCCATTCCCACTAAAAATGGAGCCAACGGAATCAAAAGAAATACGACCCATCCTGGATGTGCATAGCCAAAATACGACAATAGAATAAAAGCGATAAGACTAATAAATGGTGTGATTGCAACGATTTTCTTTTTAATGTTCATATTTGTTTCCTTTCATAATAATCAATACATGTGAAGT
>JAQUVC010000006.1 GCA_028693535.1 Bacilli bacterium | reverse complement strand
GTAATATGACGAGCTCCAATCTCTAAGCCTTTCGCGTCATTGATAATTTTAATAAATTCAATCACATGTTCATAATTATCAAATGGTTCACCAATCCCCATAACAACAACATGACTAACACGTTTTTCTTCTAAACGAAGATAATTATCAATGGTTAGAACTTGTAAAACCATTTCCGCAGCCGTTAAGTTGCGGATTTTTTTTGTTGTACCACTCGCACAAAAAGCGCATCCCATATTACATCCGACTTGAGAAGTCACACAAACACTGTAACCATACTCATGAATCATTAACACGGTTTCGATTAACGATTGATCTTCTAAGCGAAATAAAAACTTCGTTGTGCCATCATTAGCCACACTTTTTGTAACAATTTCCAATTTTGTAAAATAAAAATCACTTTCTAATTGCTCGATAATATCTTTTTTAATATTCGTAATCTGAGAAAAAGCAGATATTCTTGCTCGATATAGCGCTTCGAAAATTTGTGTAGCTCTAAATTTTGCTTGTTGTTTCTCTAAAAAATATTTTTCTAAGCCCTCGCGAGAATAATTGTAAATCCCATTTGTTAGCATGATGTTATGTTCTCCTTAACTTACAAATATAAAAACCATCTGTTTGATGTTCAAAAGGAAGAATGATCCTCTCTTCAACCTTTGTAAATTCTTCATGGCGACGTAAAAACTTAGCAATTTGCTTTTCGTTTTCATCTTTGTTAATCGTGCAGGTGCTATAAATCAAGTAACCTCCACGCTTTAATAATGGATATGATTTTTCTAAAATCTCTTCTTGTAAATACTCTACTTCTTCAATTGCTTTGATCGTAATTTGATATTTTAAATCAACCTTATGACTCAATACGCCCAAGCCACTGCATGGTACATCCGCAAGTAAATAATCAAAAGACTCTTCTTTTACTTTATTGGCAATGTTGCGAGCATCGATTAGTTGGGTTTTAACATTTTTTACCCCCAAACGAGCAAATGTTTGTTCCATTAATTTAATTTTATGGGGATAAACATCACAGGCAAAAATAGTTCCCGTATTGTTCATTCGCGCTGCTAAATGGGCAGCTTTCCCACCAGGAGCGGCACATAAATCTAGAATCAAACTATTGGGAGCGGGATTCGCTATTTCACTTACCATTTGGCTAGAGATATCTTGCATCGTAATAAGTCCATCTGTAAATAATTGATTGTTAACAATACTTTGGTAAATAATAAGTCCATCATCAACCAAAGAACTATTCGTAAATTTCATGTTGGCGCTCGTCAATTTATTTATTATTTCTTCTTTGGTGGTTTTCAATGTATTGATTCTAATCGCATCATGTTTAATAACAGAATTTTCATGTAAGATTTTCTCTAATATATCTAGAGAATAATCTTTTAATAAATAGGCTACTAACCATAGTGGGTGTGAATATTGAATGCTTAAACGTTGAATATCATCATAGCCATCTAGGCTTCTTAAAGGATTCCGTAAGAAATTACGCAAAACTGCATTGACAAAAGAGCCGATTGCCTTATCTTTGATATTGGCAATATCTACCGATTCATTTACAATGGCATACTCGGGAATATCCAAATAAACAATTTGATACACACTGATATACAAAAGGTTTTTCACCCATGATTTTGGCTTTTTCCGTAAAATGTAGGGTTCTAAATAGAAATCAATCGTCATCAAATTTTGAATTGTTCCATAAACAAGATTGGTAAATAGGCTTTTATCTTCCTCTGATAGTTCAAATTTATTGAGAAATTCATTCACAACAATATTGGAAAAAGCCTTTTTATTCATTATTTTTTCGATTGCTTCTAATGCTAATTTTCTAACATTCATACACTATTCCATAACTTTCTTAATAAATGCTGTTAACGCTTCTTCTTCAAGAGGGCAACAACCAATATTTCCATGTTTATAGTCATTAAAACTATGAAAATCACTACCTGCTGTATAAACTAAATCATGAGAAAGAGCAAATTTTTTAAATCGTTTTGTGGCATTGGGGGTATTTAATGGATATATTGCTTCGATACCATCTATTCCCAACCGAACTATATCTTGATAATTATTCTTTTTTAAAAGCACTGGATGAGCTAATATAATAGTTGCTTTTGCTTGTCTTAACAAAGCAATTCCCTCTTGTGTCGAAATCTTTGTACTGGGAAGATAAGCAATACAACCATCCCCAATCATTTGGGTAAAGATTTGCGTTTTTGTATATTGGTATCCTTGGGCGACGATTTCATTGGCAATACTTCCCCGGGTAATACTATGTAGTTTCAATAAGGGAGTCATATCCAATTGAATATGAAAATACTTCTCTAAGCGCTCAAGAATCTGATAACATCGTTTGATTCGATGTTGACGCTGCTGTTCTAATGCTGCTTCTAATGGGGAGATCTCATCTAAATCTTTAAAGTATCCCAATAGATGAACAGATTCATTGTTTAATTCTGTTGATAACTCAAGCCCATAAATCACTTTGACTTTATGTTTACCAGCCAATATACTGGCAAGACGAGCTCCTGATAAAGTGTCATGATCCGTAATACTAATTATATCTAAGGTTTCACTCGCTTTTTGTAAGACTTCTTCTACTGCTAATGTTCCATCAGAAAAATGCGTATGAATGTGAAAATCGCCTTTCATTACGCCCTCCTCGTGGTATGACATTCGTTGTAAATCAGTACAATGACATATTTATGTTCTAATTCTTGATAAGATGAGATAAAATTCTTATCCGTGAAAATTGCTTTATCACTCTTTTTAATCACATAATTGATTTTAGAAAATAATCCAATCCACTTTGAATAATCATAATACATGATGATTTCATTTTCTAAAAAATAATCGATTGTGAAATTAGAAACATAATTTTTGGTTAGCCCTCTTTTCATAAAAGCTAATAAATTAGTGATTGTTTTGGTGATAAGTTCGCCAGAATGATAACAAACATAGTCATATGCATCTTGCAAACTGCTATACTTGCTAATCTCATCTGTTACATATTTTGTATACTCTTCTAGTTCTTGATAGGTTTTCTCATTACAAAAAGCATAGGAAGCCATCTTTAAATTAGGAAAATAATCTTTTTTATAGTTAGTTAGATCTTCCATCAAATCATAATAATATTTTTCTAGATCGCCAACTTCATAATATAATTCGTGAACCATTTCTTCTGTTAGAAGTTTTTTCCTTTTTAGAGAGTTATTCGCTTTTTTTAATGCTTCATACTTCTTCACAAGTTGCATCACATACTTGTCAATGTCTTTTTGAGCACTAGTAAATGTTTCTTTATCAACCACTGCCACTGAAAATAAATTAAAAAAATGATATAAATGCAGCATTGTTGTTAACTTTTCTTCAAAATTAGCTAAATCAATATTTATTTGTTCTCGTTTTTCATCCTGGCTTGTTATGCTAGGAGAAAAATGATAGTTTTTTGTTTGATTTGCACTCTCAAAATACACCTCAGAAATATCAACTTTTAGGTCGGGATTATCCTTTGGCATTTCGGGAGTTGTGATTTCAATAATTTCCTGTTTTTTCATAGTTTTCTACCCTTACTTCTTTCATATTATATCATACTCTATGACAAAAGTTAAGAGTCTTGAATATATTTTTAAAACCCCAGGGAAATTCCCTGAGGTTTCGTTACTTATTTTTTAAGATTGTATAAAGAGTGAATGCCATTATAAATTGCAGTAGACCCCAATTCATCTTCAATGCGGATTAATTGATTATATTTCGCAATACGGTCAGTTCTGCTCATTGAACCAGTCTTGATTTGACCAGTATTAAGAGCAACAGCGATATCAGCAATAATGGTGTCTTCTGTTTCTCCAGAACGATGTGATACTACTGTAGTATAACCAGCTCTTTTTGCCATTTCAATCGCTTCAAATGTTTCAGTTAATGTTCCAATTTGATTCACCTTGATTAGAATTGAATTGGCAATGCCTTTATTGATTCCTTTTGCTAGTCGTTCCGTATTTGTAACGAATAAATCATCACCAACCAATTGAACTTTTTTGCCTAGTTTATCCGTTAAGTATTTCCAACCTTCCCAATCATTTTCATCCAAACCATCTTCAATAGAAATGATTGGATATTTTTCAACAAGTTCAGCATAAAAAGCAGTTAATTCTTTGGCGTCTAATTCTTTCCCGCCTTCGCCTGCTAATACATACTTTTTCTTAGCTTTATCATAAAATTCACTTGCAGCAACATCCATTGCTAAGAAAATATCTTTTCCAGGAACATAACCAGCATTTTTAATTGCTTCCATGATTACTTGAACAGCTTCTTCATTGCTACCTAAGTTAGGAGCGAATCCACCTTCATCACCAACTGATGTGTTATATCCTTTTGCTTTTAAAACCTTTTTTAGATTATGGAACACTTCTGCTCCCATTCTAATTGCTTCACTAAAACAGCAAGCACCAACTGGCATAATCATGAATTCTTGGAAATCAACGTTATTATCAGCATGGCTACCACCATTTAGAATATTCATCATTGGTGTTGGTAATTGACGAGCATTAAAACCACCTAAATAATTATATAGTGATAATCCACAAAGATCAGCAGCAGCTCTTGCTACAGCCATAGAAACGCCTAAAATGGCATTGGCACCTAGTTTTTGTTTATTTGGTGTTCCATCTAATTCAATCATCATTTGGTCAATACCAACTTGATCGAATACATTCATTCCGATTAATTCGGGAGCAATAATTTCGTTTACATTTTCAACAGCTTTTAATACACCTTTACCTAAATAGCGATTTTTATCACCATCTCGTAATTCTACTGCTTCATGTTCTCCTGTTGAAGCTCCACTGGGAACGATAGCGCGACCAAATCCGTCGCTTTCCGTATAAACTTCAACTTCAACGGTTGGATTGCCCCGTGAGTCTAATACTTCACGTGCGTAAATTTCTTTAATAAATGGCATAATTATTTTCCTCCTTATAATTATTGATATCCTTTTTATTTTATTATTAATGTTCTTCCGGTCATTTCTAGTGGTTGTGGTATATCCAACAACGCTAACATTGTTGGTACAACATCACCTAAGTTTCCTCCTGAACGTAATACCAAACCTTTTTTTGTAATAATACAGGGAACAAGATTGGTTGTATGAGCAGTAAATGGTAAGCCATTTTCGTCTTCCATTTTTTCTGCGTTACCATGATCAGCGATAATAACCATTGTTCCATTTACTTTTTCGACTGCTTGGTAAAGCTTACCTATGCATTCATCTACGGTTTCTACTGCTTTTACTGCTGCAGGAAAAATTCCGGTATGACCAACCATATCACAGTTGGCAAAGTTTAAGATAATTGTATCGAAGGCTTCACTATCAATTGCTGCAACTGCCTTTTCGCATACTTCATACGCGCTCATTTCTGGTTGCATATCATAAGTGGCAACTTTCGGTGAATTCACGAGAATTCTTGTTGCTCCTTTTAATTGCTTGTCGACACCACCATCAAAAAAGTAGGTCACATGTGCATATTTTTCTGTTTCCGCAATTCTAAGTTGTGTTAATCCCAAACGAGAGACATAATCACCAAACATATTATCTAATTCTTGAAGGTCAAATACCAAATCCCCTTTTACATTTTCACTATATAACATCATACAGATATAGGTTAAATTGTTGAATACTTTCCCGCCAATAATTGGCGTTTTCTCAAGATTTGTTAATGCGGTTGAGATTTCAATCGCGCGGTCAGGACGAAAATTAGCAAAAATTACACTGTCACCATCATTGATAGCAGAATCTATGTTTGCGAGATATGGTATGACAAATTCATCAACAATACCATTGGCATAGGATTCATCTATTCCTGCCATCAGTTCTTTTAAAGGCGCTTTGTTATAAACCAGTGCATCATAAGCTAATTGTAACCGATTATAATTTTTATCGCGATCCATGGCATAATATCTACCACTGACAACGCCGATCTTCGCATGACCAATTTCATCTATTTTATTTTGTAATGTCTGTAAATAGTCTTTTGCTGATTTCGGAGGTACATCACGACCATCAAGGAACGCATGAACAACGACTTCTTTCACACCAGCAGCAACACATTTTTCTAATAAATATAAAATATGAGTAATATGAGAATGAACACCACCATCAGACAACAATCCCATAATATGCACTTTTCCATTATTCTTGATTGCATTCTTGATTGCCTTTTGAATAGCAGGTTTTTGAATTAATTCATCGTTACGGACACTAATATTAACTTTTGTCAGCGATTGGTAAACAATTCTACCAGCACCGATGTTAATATGTCCCACTTCACTATTTCCCATCTGTCCATCGGGAAGACCTACATCTTCACCACTAGCTCCAATGGTTGTATGTGGATAAGTTGCTAGCAAATAATCGATATTAGGCTTCTTCGCAGCATAAACGGCATTTCCGCGCGTTTCAGAGCTTAGACCAAAGCCATCCATGATCGCTAACATCACTAATTTTTTTTTCATATTGTTACTCCTTCTACCTTATATATTATACTCTTATTTTCATTCTTTTTCAACAAAAACACATACTAAATAAAACGTATTCATTAAAAAAGAAGATAATACAGTTTTTTACTGCTTATCTTCTTGCTCAAATTCTTGAAATTTGTTTTCATCGTTGTTCCAAAAACTTAGATGATTGATAATAACTTTAACTAAAATGGTATAGGGAACAACTAAAATAATCATTGATAATAACCTAATTGGCCAATCTAGTAAAATTGCTGCTAATGTATAGTATGGATCATTGATCAGTACTGTTTCCATATACATTGCGAGAGTATTGAATACATTAGCACTTAAAGAAGTGATGATGACAACGAGTAAAAGATACCCAAATCCTTTTTTTGGAGAAATAGCACGATACATCAATCCACTGATTCCTCCCCAAGCAATAGGTGCTAACGCCCAAAATGGACTTGTTAGACTCATTCCATAGGGGCTTGTTAACTGGAGTACGACTCCAGCCACCAATCCAGTTGTAAAACCTAATTTAGGACCAAACATAGTTCCAATAATCATTAAGGGTAACCCATAAAAAGTGAATTTTAAGCGCATTCCCACATCAACACTAGCAAATTTTTCTAAAACAATCGATAATGCTGCCATTATCGCACAAAAAGTAATTTGAAACACCATTTTTTTCTTCATGAAAAAAGACCTCCCGATAAGAGATCCGCATTATTATATCTTCAGCGGACGCACCAGTAAACCGCCACGACAGTGTTCGTCCCCACCATACTCCCATGATGAAGCACTTAACGCTTACTGATTACTCTGTAGATAAATTATATGATACTATCCTATAATAGTCAAATAAAACACATAGTTTTTTTATACAGTCACGGACAGGAAAAATGGCTTTTAAACGTGATTGTTGAAGTGACGACTAATTATGTGCAAAGGTCGTGAAAGTCCATTAAGAGTGAAATTTGCGTGGTTTTTCGCTTGTTTTCAGCGTTTGGCTAGTTGATACCTGTAAATATCATCATTGGTTTCATCATTCAAATATCCCCATAAAAATGAGTTAAATTATTATATGACAGGATGAAAAACTTTCATCATTTGCTATCTTTACAAACCTCTTTTTAGGTGTATACTTAACTATGCAAGGAGGGCGTTTTTAATGAAAGATAAAAAGAAAGATTTTAAAAAACCTGCTCAAGCTGCTGTAAAGATTGAAAAAGAATCTCCTGTAAGTGAGAAACCCAAAACCGTTGCTGCAAGTGACAAGTCTAATCAAAAACAAACACCAAAAAAGAAATAACACGCTTTTTCCTCGACGAATTGTCGAGTTTTTTTATATTCTCAAACAAAAAAAGCGCATTCAGCGCTTTATTTTTATTTGAAACGGTTACTTAACCAATGAGGCAATTTTGGATTTGCTTTGTCGCGTTCCACTTTTCCTTCTTCCATTGGACTCTTTTGTCTTTCAACAACTGGAGCACTGTCTTCCCCAACAATAATTTCTTTTTTTGCTTGGTCAGGGGCTGGTTTTCCAAAATATACAACACTGTCATCATCGCCGTTGCTTGGTGAATCAAAGCCTGTTGCAATGACAGTAACGATCAATTCATCATCGATATCTACATTAAACCCAGTACCACAAATCAAATCTATTTCTGTATTAGAAGCAGCGCGAATTTCATCCATAACATCAACAACTTCTTGCATACCAATATTCACACTACTAGTAATAAATACGATTGCATCTGTTGCTCCATTAATATCAATTTCTAGTAATGGACTTCTAACAGCTTTACGAGCAGCTTCAACAGCACGATTTGGTCCTTGACCAATACCAATACCCATTAAAGCAGTACCTTTGTCTTTCATAACATTACGAACATCCGCAAAGTCAACATTAATTAATCCTGGAACAGTAACAATTTCTGCAATTCCTTGAACACCGCGACGTAATACATTATCAACTTCTTTAAATGCTTCTAATAATGGTGTTGTACGATCCGTCATATTCAATAATTTATCATTAGGGACAACAATTAACGTATCAACATAGGGTTTTAATTGTTCTAGTCCTACTTTTGCTTGTGCTAATCTTTTTCTTCCTTCAAATGAGAAAGGTTTGGTAACAATACCAACAGTAAGGCAGCCTAGTTCACGGGCTACGCGAGCAACAATTGGAGATGCTCCAGTACCAGTACCGCCACCCATACCAGCAGTTATAAATACCATGTCACTACCGCGGATTATATCTTTGATTTCTTCTTCACTTTCTTGTGCAGCTTTTAAACCAATGCTTGGATCAGCTCCAGCACCCAATCCTTTTGTTAATTGTTTACCTATTTGTAATCTTGTTTCAGCTTTAGATAATCGGAGAACTTGAGCATCAGTATTTATAACGACAAAATCAACGCCTTTAACGTCATTTTCAATCATTCTATTAACCGCATTACCGCCGCCCCCACCGACACCAATGACCTTTATTATCGGTTTTTCATCAAATGTTTCTTGATTGTTCATAATATCCTCCTCGAGTAGCTAGTATCTAACATATATATTATAACATTGTTTTTTGAAAAAATAAACTCTATTTTGAAATATTTTTTCCATACAAGCCTAATTACATAAATTTTATCACATTACCCCATAAATAACAATTGTTTTATTGATAACTACTTTTTTGTTGCTTTTTTCTCTTGATCAGGGATAATTAAATCTTGATATAAAACTCTTTGCCCTTTCAATCGCTTGAAAATTAAAAACAAGATTCCTCCAATGATGAACACAATAGACATCACGACACTGATACGAATATTTCCTAGTAATAGTACTTCTCCTTCGTGCCTGAATGATTCTGTAATTGTTCTAACGATTCCATACCAAATCAAATAAAATCCTAGGAAATCTCCACTTTCTAAGCGTTTTGATTTTCTTCGTAAGATTAAAATGATGATTAGTCCAACAAAATTTAAGCTTGATTCATATAAAAACATCGGGTGATAATATCCTGCTGTCAAGCCAGGCAGTAAATATCCACCAGAAATATACATATTATTGGTAATAAAGTCAGGTAATATTTTTTGAAATAAAGCGACATCTTCGATCATTTGTCCATATAGCTCATGATTACAAAAGTTACCCCATCGCCCTACAATTTGCCCAATTAGTAATCCTGGTGCCAAAATATCAAATAACCGATATGGGCTAACTTTCTTTTTATGACAATAAATCAAAACAAAAATAATCGCTACAATGACTCCACCTTGAATAGCTAGTCCTGAAAACCCACCTTTTAAGCCGATAACCTCAGCAAATGAGTCAAAAGAACCAAGATTAAATAAAACATACCAGATACGAGCACCAATCATTGCCAGTGGCAAACATATAATCAACCCTGTGTAGATAAAATCTTCATCAATTCCGATTTTTTTGCCTTCACGCAAGCCCATAAATAATGCCAATAATACGCCAGTAACAATTAAAATACCATACCAACGGACTTCTAAGTTCCCGATTTCAAATGCAATTGGATCTATCCACATAGTTCATTCTCCTTGATTCATATTTTTTTACTGAAGTTATTATATCATATTTATTTCTGTTACTCAATAAAAAAAGCCATTAATTCAATGGCTTCACATAAGTAATAGTAAAATTCGTTTTTTGAAATGTCACTTTAAAGGTATATCCAAGATAATCATAGTAAAACAAACCATCAATTTCACGGCCATTAAAGTTTTGTTCATAATATGCTTTGATAGCAACCACTTGAGAACTATTATCATATTTTGAACCCGATGTTTGCACATCGTAGTCTGCATATTCATAGGTATAATACGATGGATCAAGATATTCATCTTTTTCTAACAAGCCACTAGGTTCGTATCTAGTTTCAATTTTATTGATAATTGCATTTGGTAAGGCAATAATTAAAATACTCTTTGTATGATCACTATTTTTAATAATCATTAGTGGATAATAAAGAATCAGTCGCATGCTCTCGGTGTATTGCCAGCTATAATAACGCTTTGTTTGCTCTAAATAAGTACCTTCAAACGTGCGAAAATTAATCGTCAATTGCAACCCGTTTTCTAATGTCATATAAGCGATTTTGTTTTCAATAATACCGTCAGTCACCTTTAGATACACCTTTTCACTTTTTATGGTTCCATCTTTTTGGATAACATGGCGATTTAAATGCGTTTCATTACGCGTTTCTTCGGTTATCAGCCGATAGCTAATGCGCTCTTTTGCTTCGTACTCCGCCAATAACTTCGCAATGACATCACTGACAACGAAATCATCATTACCACTAAAAATCACTTCGTTTTCACCTGTTCTTTGCAATGTGCTATTAATCGATAAGCCAGGAAATGTTAACGTATAAGTAGGAATATCTTCTTTCTGATATGGTAAATACTCAACGAAATTTTCTTTGATTGTTAGAAAAGCTTGATCTTGATTGGCCACCAATTCTGTATTGAAAATTCCAAAGCAGCCGCCTAGAAAAGGCACAACCAATAATAGCAATAATGTAAGCAATCCTTTTTTCATCTTAAAAATCCTTGTCATTATCATATAAGCCATATTCTTGATACACCTCTTCTTTAAATTCCAAGAAACGATCTTCTTTTAACGCTTGACGAATTCTTTTGGTCAGCGTAATGAGGTAATTCACATTGTGAATGCTTAATAATCTTTGGCCAAGCATTTCATTAGCTTTAAACAAATGTCGTAAATATGCTTTGGTATAATTACGACAACAATAACAATCGCATTGTTCATCTAACGGAGTAAAATCTGCCTCATATTCCTTGTTTTTAATAATAACACGACCATTATGAGTCATGGCTGTTCCATGTCGAGCAATCCGTGTTGGTAGCACGCAATCAAACATATCTACACCGCGTTCAACTGCATCTAAAATTGCTCCTGGAGAACCTACTCCCATTAAATATCGTGGTTTATCTTTTGGTAGCAAAGGGGTTGTAAACGCCAATACTTTATTTTGAATTTCTTTGGGTTCTCCAACGCTTAGTCCACCAATAGAATAACCATCAAAATTCATTTTTACCAACTCCTCAGCACTATGCTTCCGTAAATCGCAATATTCTCCCCCTTGAACAATGCCAAATAACCCTTGCGTGTTTTTGTTTTTGTTGGCAATTTGACAGCGAGCAGCCCATCGGAGTGTTCGATCAACCGACTTTTGCAAATACTCATAGGTTGATGGGTAGGGAGGGCATTCATCAAAACACATCATAATATCAGAGCCCAAATCATTTTGAATTTTAATCGATTGTTCCGGTGATAAAAACAACTTAGCACCATTTTTATGATGTTTGAAAGTCACGCCTTCTTCGGTGATATCGCGAAGTTTTGCAAGGCTAAACACCTGAAACCCGCCAGAATCAGTTAGAATGGAGCGTTCCCAATTCATAAATTTATGTAATCCTCCAGCGCTTTTAATCAATTCAGAACCCGGCTGGCACCATAAATGATAGGTATTGCCGAGAATGATTTGCGAATCCATCGCTTCTAATTCTTCTTTTGTTAATGTTTTGACTGTCGCTTGGGTTCCAACTGCCATGAAAACTGGTGTTTCAAACGTTCCATGGGGTGTTGTAATTTGCCCAAGACGAGCCATCGAGCGGGAATCTTCTTTCACCAATTTATAGTTTATTACCATTGTTTTCTCCTCATCTATTTGATATACATCGCATCTCCAAAGGAGAAAAAGCGATATTTGTGATCTATTGCTACTTGATAGGCATGTTTCACATATTCTAACTTTGAAAAAGCACTCACCAACATGATTAATGTTGATTTTGGTAAATGAAAATTTGTTATCAATTGATCAACAGCTTGAAATTGATAACCTGGATAGATAAAAATATCGGTGTCTTCACTTACTTCAACAAATTGATGGTAGCGCTGATAAATCGATTCCAAGGTTCTTGTTGAAGTGGTACCAACGCTAATAATCGTTTTTCCTTTTGCTTTTGCCTCGTTTAAAATATCGGCTACTTCTTGAGACATAAAATAATGCTCACTATGCATTTGATGATTTTCAACTGTTTCACTGGTTACAGCACGAAACGTCCCAAGCCCAATATGAAGTGTTACATAGCAAATGGTTACCCCTTTTTCCTGAAGTTTTGCCAGTAATTCTTGGGTAAAATGTAAGCCTGCCGTCGGTGCAGCTGCGCTTCCTAACGTAGTAGCATACACTGTTTGATAACGGTTTTGATCCTTCAGTTTTTGATGAATATATGGAGGAAGTGGCATTTCTCCCAACTTTTCAAGTTGTTCCAAAAATATTCCTTCATAAGTAAACTTCACATGACAAAATCCATCATCATATTTCGCAACAATTGTTGCTAACAAATGATCATTGAAATTGATTGTTGTACCTGGTTTTACTCGTCGTGCTGGTTTTACCAATGCTTCCCAATAGCCATCTTTTTCTTTGAGCAATAATAACTCAATATTGGCATTTGTTTCCGTTTTTTTTCCATATATTCGCGATGGTAATACTTTCGTATTGTTTAAAACCATAATTGAATTTTTTGGAATCAAATCAATAATATCTGAAAAATGATGATGGCTTAACGCCCCATCAGTTCGATTCATAACCAATAAACGCGAACTACTGCGCTCCAATAATGGTGTTTGTGCAATGAGTTCTTCTGGTAAATGATAATCAAAATCTTCTACTCTCATTTTTCTTTCCCTAAATGCCGATAAGCCTTATCGGTCACGACTCTACCCCGTGGAGTTCTGACAATAAATCCTTCTTGAAGAAGATAAGGCTCTGTTACATCTTCTAACGTCGTAGCATCTTCAGATATAGAAGCAGCAATCGCATTCAAACCAGCTGGTCCACCATTAAAACGACTGATAATTGCATTAATATATTTATAATCTGTTTGGTCCAATCCCGCTTCATCAATATCTAATTTCGTAAGCGATGATTTCGTGATACTTAAAGGAATTGATTTACACTCAGGATTATCAAATTGAGCAAAATCACGAACTCTTTTAAATAAACGATTCGCTATTCGCGGTGTTCCTCGTGACCTTTTCGCAATTTCTAGAGAACTTTCTTCATCGATTTCAAATTGATAAATTCGTGAAGTTCGTTTAACAATACGTTGCAATTCACTTGTTTTATAATAGTTTAATTGATGAACAATTCCAAACCGATCACGCAATGGACTGGAAATATCACCACATCTAGTAGTTGCCCCAATTAAAGTAAACGGCATCAAGTTTATTTTCATTGGATTTGCAGTAACATCCTTGCCTATAATAATGTCAACAAAATAATCCTCCATTGCTGAATACAAAACTTCCTCAATAATTTGTGGTAAGCGATGAATTTCGTCAATAAAAAGAATATCTCCTTCATCTAGTTCTGTCAATAATGTAACCAAATCCCCAATTCTACTTAAACTGGGAGCTGATGTTGTATGACACTTTTTCCCCATCTCATTAGCGATGATATTCGCCAATGTGGTTTTTCCTAAGCCTGGAGGGCCATATAGTAAAACATGGTCAAGACTTTCCTCGCGTTGGCGAGCGGTCGTAATAAATACGTGTAACATCTCTTTTATATCTTCTTGTCCAATATAGTCAACCAAACGCTTCGGACGTAAGCTCTTATCATATTCAGCGAATATTAATTCATCATTGTTCATTTTTTCCACTCTCCAAACTTTTTAATTGGCAATTTCTTTATTTTATGCTATAATTAGCCATAACTCGATAATCAAGGCGGTGATGTATTTGTATAATTATATGAAAGGAAAAGTTACCATTGTAAAGGGTAGCTATATCGTATTAGAAAACAACGATATTGGTTACCAAATCAAAACAGCCAATCCCTTTAAATTTGAAATTGGTACTATAATAATGCTTTGGACTTATTTACACATTCGTGAAGATATCATGGATATCTACGGTTTTGGCACTTCTGAAGAGCGCGATTTGTTTCTCCAATTAATCAGTGTAAAAGGCCTAGGTCCAAAAGGTGCCTTAGCAATCATTGCTAGCGATAGTATCGAGAAAGTTATCAATGCTATCAAGAATAGCGATACGAAATATTTACAACGGTTCCCTGGTATTGGGGTTAAGGCAAGCCAGCAAATTGTTCTTGATCTACATGGTAAAATAAATTTTGGGGAAGAAAAAGTAAATGAAGACCCCAAAGTCGCTTATATTAATGAAGCACTAAAAGCAATGGGCTATCGCCAAAATGAAATAAAATCGATTGCTGCCGTTATTGAAAGCAATATTGAACAACCAACTGCAGCCTTAATCAAAACAGTATTAAAAAGTCTAAGTAAGTAATTTCAGTCTATTCTTAACGATGATTTTTTCTTTTTTAATATTACTATTGCATTCCTTTAATAAATCTATTTGCTTATGTTTCACACTTCGATCACGATTCTTCAACAATCTTTGAACAGTTTTATTAATATAAGCTGTTCTTTTTTTATTTTCTGTTTCCAATTTGTGAATTGCATCCTGATTTTCTTTAATAAAGACATTACAACGATGATCAATACTATCCATATCTTTCTCGTAAACAGCATGAGCAGTTGCAATATGACCCTCCATATCTTCTTGTAGACGATGATATAACTGTAAAAACGCTTCTTGTTGTGTTTCATCATTCCTGTTTACTTTTTCATAACCAAATTTATAAATATCAAATTCATAATTTGCTTTCAATAGTAAAAGTTTTCCATATCCTAATAGTAAGCCATCAGATTGAAACATAACATTTAATTGATTTTGCATTTGCATTAAAAGTTGATACGTAGCATCTAGGTAATTATCGTACAATTTCGCTTCATTGTCATAAAGTAAGGTAAGACAATCATTGATATTTTCCTTAATATCATCCTTGCTTCGATGGCGTTTATAAGCGATATATCTAGAAATTTCATCAAACTTTGTAAAGATATTATCACGATATTGAATTATTTTTTCATTTAAATGAATAAAACATGTTTCAAACAAATCCTTTATTTCCCCAATTAAATCTATTAGTGATTCAATCACTTTCATATATGGATTGTATGGATTACTTATCTTACAAATTATAATTATTTCAGTAAGTCTGATAATCAAGTTTTCAAAGACAATGCCAACATCTTCATAATTGGTAAGTTTGTCGTTATGCTTTTTGATTCGTTCTAAACATGACAATTTTTTTTCTAACAATAAATCACAATTCTGTGCTTCTTTTTCTAAATCGTACATAAAGTCTTTGGCTAAATCTTCATATTTCAGAATCTCAAGTCTTTGGCTATTGTTATTAATCTCAATTTCGGTTTCATATTCTAATTGTTTATTGATTAATTCTTGCTTTTCTGATTCAGCAAGAATGAATAATTGCTCTTCTTTCATCTTATTTAAATAGGAACATTTACAAGCTAGTTGTTCTTCTAACCCTTTTTTACGAATCAGATTTAATTGCATTTTTAACCGCTTGATTTCTGGTAAATTATTTTCCGTTAGTAATAACAAGTCCTTGGCTTTGCCTTCTTCAATCATTCTTGTTTCAATTTGATTCAGTTCTTTGTTCATTTCTTTGGTTAGTTCCCCAATGTTTTGTTGGTGAACTTTAAGATTTTCTTGAAGGTGGTCATTGTTATCTTTCATTTTTTGTTTGAACTCACGATTAATTGTATTCAAACGATTATTGATTTCTTGTCGTTGTTTTTTTTGAGCTTGACTCCAGGTAAATAAGTCAGCCTTTTTGGTTGGAGAGACAATTTGTGAATCTCTTATTTTTTCATAATCTTCTCGTGTACCCAAATCAACTGTAAAGGACAGCACACGATTTTTAATGATAGGGATTAATTTTTCGACACTGTGCCCGTTATGAATGATTCTTGTTTTAAAAGCTTGCAAAGAAACATTTTTATTTTCCAAAGATACCAAATATGTATCAACAATATTGGCTACATCTTTATCATTTTTAAGTTTTCGCTCATTGAAATAATCAATGAATTCGCTTTTTAAAGTATTTAATTGATTACTAATCGTCTTATAATCCATATCAAAAACTTTTAGAAACGGAAATTGCCTCTTCCTTTTCCTTTTCCCTTCTTTTGTTTTATTTGCGATTGTGGAAACCCTCGCTGTTGTTGACTTTCAAGTTGATCATTACTCATATTTGTTAATGTTTGCATTTGTCGTTTCATATCCTCAAATCTTTTTGTTAGGGCATTTACTTCAGGATAGGGTCTTCCAGAACCTTTTGATACTCGTTCACGGCGAGTGGAGCTACGAGCTAATAATTCTGGCTGTTGGCGCTCTTTCGTTGTCATTGATGACACAATTGCTTCAATATACAATAATTGCTTATCATCAATTTCCATGTTTTTTACTTGTTTACCAATCCCAGGAATTAATCCTAAAATTCCTTTCAGTGAACCTATTTTTTTAATCCATTTTATCTGTTTCACAAAATCATTATAATCGAAAACACCTTTTTGCATTCGTTCTGCAATTTTCATCGCTTCTTCTTCGTTAACAGTATCGCTAGCTTTTTCAATTAAAGAAACGACATCGCCCATTCCTAAGATTCTTCCTGCCATGCGATCTGGATGGAATACTTCAAGTTGATCAAGTTTTTCTCCAAGACCCATAAATTTAATTGGAACATTGGTTAGATATCGAATGGATAAAGCAGCACCACCACGGGTATCGCCATCTAATTTTGTTAGAATACAACCAGTTAATGATAATCGCTCATTAAACGCCGTAATTACATTGATTGCATCTTGACCCATCATGGCATCAATTGTTAACATGACTTCATCGGGATGAGCTAGTTTTACAATATCTACTAATTCTGTCATTAACGTATCATCAATGTGTAAGCGTCCTGCAGTATCAATAATTACCAAATCATAGCCTTTAGCCTTAGCAAACTCGATACCTTCAGCAACAATATCGACCACTTTTGTTGTTGTTCCTTTTTCAAAAACATCAATTCCCAATTGTTTTCCAATTGTTACCAATTGATTAATAGCGGCAGGTCGATAAATATCGGCAGCAATCATTAATGGCTTTTTATGATCTTTTGTACGAAGATAAGTAGCTAATTTACCACAATGAGTTGTTTTACCTGCTCCTTGAAGACCAACAAGCATAAAAATTGATGGTCCACTCGTACGATATGTTACGGGAACAGCTTCATCGCCCATTAAAGCCTTTAATTCTTCATGAACAACTTTAACAACTTGTTCTCCTGGAGTTAAAGATTTCATAATCTTTTCTCCTAACGCTTTTTCTTTTACGTCACTGGTAAATTTTTTTACAACTTTATAATTAACATCCGCTTCTAATAAAGAAAGACGAACTTCTTTCATCATTTCTTCGATGTCATTTTCATTTAATTTTCCGCGTCCTGTTACCCGACGCAAAGACATTTGAATCCTTTCGGATAAACTCTCAAACGGCATAAGCTTCACCTATTCTATATTTTTCATTTTTTTAATTAAGGTAATCACTTCAAGATTATCACTATCTTTATACTCTTCATATAACGAATTGTATTGTTGGTACTTCTTATATAATCCTAATTTTGCTTCATAGTCTTCTAAAATAGCATAAATTTTTTGTAACTGATCAAAAACAGCATTGCGACTAATACCATAAGCTGTTGCAATTTCTGCCAACGAAGCATCAGCAAAATAGTAGTCCTTAAAGTATTGTTGCTGCTTTTCAGTTAATAAATCACTATAAAAATCAAATAGATTAATATAATGTTCTTTTTTAGTGAGAATATCCATAACTACTCCTCATCAATCATTTCAGCAAATAATCCATAAATATATTTCTCTAAATCAAAATATTCAATATCGGTTAGCTTTTCTCCCAAACAAACAAACTTTATTGGGATGTTATATTTATCACGAATCGCCAGAACGATTCCACCTTTTGCAGTGCCATCTAATTTCGTTAGCACAACGCCACTGACTTCTGTCGCTTCAATAAATGCTTCTGCTTGAATTAGTCCATTTTGTCCTGTGGTAGCATCAATAACCAATAGAGTATCTTGAGGAGCCCCTGGAACTTCACGAGCGATTACTTTTTTAATTTTTTCCAATTCCTTCATCAAATTAATTTTTGTTTGCAATCTACCAGCTGTATCACACAATAAAACATCATATTTTTCCTTTTTCGCTATCGCAATTGCTTCAAAAATTACACTAGAAGGATCACTTCCTTCCGGTTTGGTAACAACAGGGCATTTTGCTCTCTCTCCCCATATTTGTAATTGTTCAATCGCTCCTGCTCGGAAAGTATCGCCAGCAGCGATTAATACTTTTTTGCCTTCATTTTTTAATTTGTGAGCAATTTTTGCAATTGTTGTCGTTTTACCAACACCATTGACACCAACAAATAGATATACAGATAATCCATTTTGATGATAGCGCAAGTTAGAGTTTACAATTTCTCCTTTTAAATAGATGTCAAACATTTTATCAATAATAATCGGTTGTAATTCTTTCGCACTTGTAAGTGTGGCAACCCGTTTATCAGCTTTTAACTCATCAATAAACTTTACAACTGTTTCTACACCAATATCAGCCATTACGAAAATTTCTTCGAGTTCATCAAATAATTCTTCTGTTATCTCATTATAATTCGAAAAAAGTTGTTTTAATTTAGAAAAAACGCCTTTTCGGGCTTTTTCCATACCTATACGATACTTTTCTGCTTCTTTCGCTTTTTGTTTATTTTTAAATATATCAAAAAATCCCATTTAATACTCCTTAACAATTGATATTGTTTCCCTTAATCTATGTTTTATTATAACATATTTTCTTCAAAATATAAATATTTTGGTTCCCTTTTTTTTGAGAAAAATGACAAAAAAAGGCTAAACAGCCTTAATTTTTTGATAAGTATCAAATAAAATACGTAAACATGCCCTCGTTCTTATTTGTTCTCTACCACCTTTGAATAGATAATGATTGATTATTATCTCATCGTTGATTTTAATGGCATAATAAACGAGTCCAACAGGCTTTGTAGGTGTTCCACCACTTGGCCCTGCAATACCACTAACAGCAATACAAACCTCACTCTGAGTCAATGCACTTAAACCAAGTACCATTTCCCTAACAGTTTCCTCACTGACAGCACCAAAATTGGCTAGTGTTTTTGAAGAGACATGCAAATACTTACTTTTTGCTTGATTGCTATAGGTAATCAAACTTTCAGAAAAAACATCGCTAGCACCACTGACATTGACAATCTTTGCTGCTAACATTCCCCCTGTACAGCTTTCACTAAAACTTATTTTCCAGTGTAAACGTCTTAATTCCTGAACCACTTTTTCTTCAATTTCTTCATTTTCACTACTGATAATAGAATCCGCAAGCAATCTTGTAAAAGCGATACAAGCATCCGTAAATTGTTCTTGATTGGTAAGATTGGCTGTAATTTGATATCTGATTTTTCCAAGGCTAGCATAAGGAGCAATACTTACCAATGAATATTCATGGTATAATGGCTGTAAGAGTTCTTCTATCGTTGATTCTCCAAGCCCCATAACAATATACTCTTTTATTAACATCTGGTTGGTTGTTTTTGAACTTAAATAAGGAATAACAGTATCGATAACCATTGGATTCATTTCAAAAGGAGGACCAACCAAAACAATAAATATTTTATTATCTTTCTCAACAATACATCCATCAGCAGTACCTAGTTTGTTAGCAATGATGATCGCTTCTTTTGGAAAATATGCTTGTTTTAAATTGCATTGGGCATATTTCTCACCAAAATAATCATCCAACAAAGCCTTGGCTTGATCATGTATCACCATTTCCAACCCCAATGTTGCAAATAAGACTTCCTTAGTGAAATCATCATGAGTCGGTCCTAAGCCACCTGTTGTTATTAAAATATCATTATCACTAGTAAGAAAGGTTTTTACTTCTGTTTGTAAAGCAAAATAATCATCACCGATTGTTGTTATTCTTGTTGGCGTAATTCCCAATTTAAGAAGATTCGTGGACAGAAAAGCTCCATTTGTATTGATGACTCTACCTTCTAAAACTTCATTACCAACATTTAAAATTATTGCTTTCATATATTTCCTCTACACATTGAATCTGAATAAAGCAATGTCGCCATCCTTAAATAAATATTCTTTACCCTCTGAACGCATTTTTCCTGCCTCTTTGGCTTTTTGTAATCCACCACATTTGATGAAATCATCATAAGCGATAATTTCAGCACGGATAAACCCTTTTTCAAAGTCTGTGTGAATAATCCCCGCACATTCTGGAGCTTTCATTCCTTTTTTAAAAGTCCAAGCTTTTGCTTCCTTCTCACCTGCAGTAAAATATGTTGCTAATCCCAATAAATCATACGTTTGCTTAACTAATTTATCAAGACCACTTTCACTAATTCCTAGTTCCGCTAAAAACAAAGCTCGATCTTCATCCTCTAGTTCACATATTTCTTCTTCTATCTTCGCACTGATAACAACTGTTTTTGTTTGTGATGTTTCCACATGTTCTTTTACTTTAGTAACATATTCATTATCACTACTGACTTCATCCTCATTAACATTTAAAACATAAATCATCGGTTTTAATGTTAGAAAATTATAGCCTTTCAATAAGACTTTCTCTTCATCAGAAAAAGAATGATTACGTAAACTAATTCCTTTTTCTAACGCGCTTTTCGCCTTTTTTAATGCTCCATATTCAAGTTCTGATTCGCTGTCTATTTTCAATTGCGCTTTTTTTTCTATTTTAGGAAGTCGTTTTTCAATAACCTCTAAATCAGCAAATGTTAATTCTAAATTGATTGTTTCAATATCATCAATTGGATCAATTTTACCATTAACATGAATAATATCGGTATTGTTGAAGCATCTTACGACTTGACATATGGCATCAACCTCACGAATATGTGATAAAAATTGATTTCCTAAGCCTTCTCCTTTTGATGCTCCTTTCACCAAACCAGCAATATCCGTAAAAGAAACAGAAGCAAACACAACATTACGAGGTTTTACAATTTCAACAATTTTTATCAATCGTTCATCCCTTATTTCTACAAGTCCCACGTTTGGTTCAATTGTTGCAAAAGGATAATTTGCACTTAACACGTGGGCTTTTGTAATAGCATTAAATAATGTTGATTTACCAACATTAGGTAAACCAATAATACCAGCTGTTAATCCCATAATAATCACCTATTCAGCCTTTCCGATTATCATACATATTTCATCTTATTATTATCTTAATATTGATTTATTTTAGCACACTTTAACATTATTTTCAATTTTTTTCGTGCTTACTTTCATCATTTATGATTAACCCTTATTTTTCCTTGCACAATGTTATCACTTATATTATAATTTATAATAGTAGTAAGAGGACCTTTATGCATAAAACAATTATTTTTATTTTAAAACAAACCATAGATATTTCTCCATTTGTTACCTTTTCTCATCTTATTATTCAAAATGATTGGGAAATAATCGATGAGAATAGTTTAAAGCATCAAAATAAAATTATTTATTTTGATTATATCATTACTGATGAGATACGAATTAGTGAATACCTTAATCTTGAAAAGGAAGATGAGAAACTAATCACTAATTATTTCTTACAAACAAGTATGGAAAACATCTACGCAATTGGTGATGCAAACTCGTGTCTTGCTTCCGTATCTGATCAACTCTTAAAAATATACGAAGATATCACAACAAAATAAAAAAGGCTTAGAGCCTTTTTTTTAAAAGGGAATCACTACCGTAATTGTTTCTTGTCCACGATAAATTTCAATCGTTGCGGTTTCCCCCTCGAGAATGTTATTGAGTATCGAGCGAAATGTTTGTGTGTTTTTTATCTCTACACCTTCAAATTTTAAAATAATATCTCCTTCTTGTAAGTAACCATATGCTGGACCAGTAATTTCTACAGCTGCTACATAAAGCCCAAAGTTAATTTCTTCCAGGCCACTTATCTCAGGAACTTCAGCTCCTGGATAATCTTCAGGATTTTTCAATACTTTCACATCAAAAACACTAATTTTTAACGTTTGTCTCGTTGGCTTTTCTCCTCGTTCAAGAATAGGAATTAATTCCTGAACTAAGTTGCTTGGAATTGCAAAGCCCATATTATCGGTATCTTCAGAAACCAACTTCAATGTATTAATACCAATCAATTTTCCTTCAATATTAATCAATGCTCCACCACTATTACCAGGATTGATTGCAACATCATGTTGAATATATTCAGAATCCCAATCAGAAATGCCATCATCATCAGTATCATCGCTCATATATCTTTTTGGGAAGGAAACTATTCCAAAGGTTGCTGAACCATAAAACTCATAACCATTGGGATTTCCTATGGCAATGGCAAAATTACCTCTTTGCACTAGATTTGAATCCGCAAATTCAACAGGTTGAATGTATTTTGTATGTTCAAACGCAATGACAGCCAAATCTACTTTATCATCATACCCCAAAACATCGGCACTGATTTTTACTTCTTCTTCCCCTAAATACACTTTAATATAATTGTCAACCTCAGAGGCAACAACATGGCGATTAGTTACGGCCCAATATGTATACTTCATGACATTATCACTGTCCATAGTGTCGCTACAGCTTCCTGTTGTAACTCCATCATCATACGTAGCTTCACATTCATAAATAACACCACTGCCTGTTGCTGATAGGCCATATAAGCCTAACTTTCCTCGTTCATAATTACTAACACCGATAATAGCTGGTGAAGTTTTCTCCACAGCAGCTGTGATTAAATCCTCAAATTCTTCGAGATCAATTGTTACATGATAGGATTTATTATAAATTTCATTCTGAATTAATTGTGAGCAACCTGTTGTGAAAATCAACAATGAAAATACCAATACTAATAATAAATTCCTTTTAACTTTTTTTACCATCATCTTTCCTCCTAAAATTTAAACAGGCTTTGGGCATTGCTAGCCAAAGCTTCTTCGACCATTGCTAGATCTGTTTCTTTTATCTTCGCTATTTCTTCAACAACATACTTCGTGTAAGCTGGTCGATTCATTTTCCCCCGGTACGGCATTGGTGCTAAATATGGTGAATCTGTTTCACTCAAAAGATATTGAATGTCAATATCTTTTACTACCTTTTTAATTTCTTTACTATTTTTAAACGTAACAACTCCACCAATTCCCAAGTAGTAACCTAGTTTTGTAAACTCATGAGCCATTTCAACACTTGATGAATAGCAATGCATGACACCAGGAACTAAATTTTGCTTTAGAATCGTAAAACAATCTTGTGTAGCTTCGCGATTATGAACGATTATGGGCAAATTATTCGCTTTAGCCAACCCAATTTGCTTAGCGAATAATTCCTTTTGTAATTCTTTAAAGCTCTGATCCCAATAATAGTCAAGACCAATTTCACCAATGGCAATTACTTTATTTTCATGCAATAAGGATTCTAACCATTCCAGGCTTTTATCCTTTTCTTTGACTACTTCGCTAGGGTGTAATCCCACGCTAGCGTAAATGCAGTCATATTTATGAGCGAGTTCAATTGCCTTTAAACTAGACTCATAATCATACCCAACGGCAATCATTAATCCTACATTATTCGCTTTTGCTTCCGCAACTACCTCATCTATGATTCCTTGATAGCGATCATCAAAAATATGCATATGAGTATCTATTATCATAAATACCCTCCTTTTATATTCTATAAAATCAATCTTATTTATATCTTAAAAAATAAATTTATCTATTTATTATACCATATTTATATCATTATGATAAAGCATTTCATTATTTCTTAATTAAAACGCATCGACATATTACCATAAAAAAATCTTATAGTTTCCTATAAGACTTTTTAATCTAGATGAATAAGTTTACATTAGCCTCTTCAGCATCGCCTAAATAAGTAGCTACACCTGCATACTCGATGCCATCAATTAATTCTTCACGTTTTATCCCCATGATATCCATTGACATTGTACAAGCAATTAATTTTACTCCATTAGCCATTGCTTGTTGCATTAATTCTTCCAAAGAAGAAACATTCTTCTTTTTCATAACGCTTTTAATCATTTTCGTTCCTAAACCGGCCATATTCATCTTCGATAGTTTTGCTTTATTGACTCCGCGTGGCATCATCATACCAAACATACGGTCCATAAACGATTTTTTAACTTTTTGCTTTTTAGGTTTTCTCAATAAATTCAATCCCCAAAATGTAAAGAACATTGTTACTTTACGTCCCATCGCTGCGGAACCATTAGCAATAATGAATGCTGCGATTGCTTTATCCAGTTCCCCATCAAAAACAATAATTGTCTTTCCTTGTGAAGGCGCTGTTGGTTGTGCCATTATTGTTTTATTTTCAGTTCCTTTTTTAATTAAAGCAACGATTAATTTATCTTTTTTTTCTGAACGAATAAATGTATTATTTGTTCGCTGGCACCATGCTTCAACATCACGAGCAAAGCCCATATCGGTTGCTGAAACTTGAAGAACTTCACCATCTTTCATTGCTTTCATAGCTTCATTGACTTTCATAATTGGGCCTGGGCATTGCATACCACAGCAATCTAAAATTTGTACTGCTTTATCTACAATCACAACATCATTCTCCTTATCGTTTGTTTTTTCTGTTTCATTTAGTAAACTATGTTCTTCATTATAATGCATTGAACGGTAGAAACCAGTACCTACAGATAATACATATGCATCATATCCTAATTGCATTAATGCTCTAGCAATATTATATGACCGTACACCAACTGCACAAAAGACAATTATCTTTTTATTCTTATCTAACTCATCCAAACGTGCTCGTACTTCACCTTGAGGAATATGATACGTCCCAGGAATATGATAAACCATTCGTTCCACTGTTTCTCTCACATCTAATAGAATGTATTCATTTTCCTTTGCTTTATTCTGTAGTATCGCATCAAATTCTTGCCAATCAACAAATTTAACGAATTGATCCAGTACGTTTTGTGCTACATAGCCAAGCATATTAACTGGATCTTTCGCACTAGAAAATGGTGGAGCATAAGAAAAATCTAGCTCTTCTAAATCATAGATTGTTCCTTTTAATCTGATTGCTGTTGCTAGTGTGTCAATTCGTTTATCTACACCATCTTGACCAACTATTTGGGCTCCTAAAATAGTTCCTTCAACAGTAAATAGCATTTTTAGTACTAGTGGCGTTGATCCTGGATAATAACCAGCATGTGACTTTTGACTAATTAAAATAGCGTGATAATCAACACCTTTGATTTTTCCTTGAGAAATTAAGGTTTTTTCATTGATTCCCGTAGAAGCTACATTTAAATCAAAAACTTTTGCTACTGAAGTTCCAAGTGCACCATTATATGGTATTTTATCACCAACAATATTGTCAGCTAAAATTCTTGCTTGTTTATTGGCAGGGCCTGCCAATGGAATCATTGTTTTTGCTTTGGTTACAAAATGCTCAATTTCAATCACATCTCCAACAGCATAAATATCATCATCATTGGTTTGTAAATATTCATTGACTATGATACCACCACGTTGATTTAAAGCCAAACCTGCTTCTTTTGCAAGCAAACTATTTGCCCTAACGCCAATCGATAGAATTACCATATCAGTTAAAACCTTTTTGCCGCTATTTAGGACAATTTCAGTGTGACCATTTTCGTGTTTGAATTCAATTACACCATCATTCAAGATTAGATTCACACCATTATCTGTTATGTTTTCGTGTAATAATTGTGCCATTTCAAAGTCAATTGGAGCCATTACTTGATTTTGCATTTCTATTATTGTAACCTGTAACCCCAAACCATGAAGGTTTTCTGCCATTTCTAACCCAATAAAGCCCCCACCTATGATGGTTGCTTCTTTAATCTTGTTGTTTTCAATATAAGTTTTTATCTTGTCAGTATCGGGAATATTCCAAAGGGTAAAAACATTATGGTTATGAATTCCTAGTATATTAGGTCGTATTGGTGTTGATCCTGTAGCAATCACTAATTTATCATATGTTTCCGTAAAAATTGTATTATCTTTAACGTTTTTAACGGTTAATTCCTTTTTGTCTCTATCAATTGCGATAACTTCAGCTGAAGTTTTCACATCAATTTTATAATTGTCTTCCATCTTTTTAGGTGTTTGAAGTAACAGTGACTCGCGGCTTTGTATAACACCACCAATGTAATATGGCAAGCCACAATTAGCATAGGAAATGTACTCCCCTTTTTCCAATATTACAATCTCCATCTCTTCGTCACGACGACGAAGTCTGGCAGCTGTTGTTGCTCCTCCAGCAGCACCACCGATAATTACAGTTTTTTTAATCATAAAGGACCTCCGTGTTTATTCTTTATTGTTACGTTTATTATAACCATAAATCATTTGAATGTATGTGATAAAGTCACAGTAACTCCTTCTTAAATAAAAAAAGCTTTGTATCTACATACAAAGCCTTATTTTTTATTATTATTTAATAACCTTAATAACGTTACCAGCACCAACAGTACGACCGCCTTCACGAATTGAGAATTTTGTTCCTAATTCGAT
>JAQUVC010000071.1 GCA_028693535.1 Bacilli bacterium | reverse complement strand
TAAAAGTCGTCAATGACTCGCGATCCATTATCTTTGGAGATGTTGTTGTTCGGGTGCGAAGTGATTTTAAACTTGCTATGCATATTGATACAGATGAATCAAATGCAGGATCAATAACTCTTGACACTTATGGAGTCATCATTTAATAAAAAAAGGATTACTGATTGGTTTTTAACCCGTCAGTAATCCTTATTTTTTTGCTTTACGCTCACGTTCAATTTTTTGTAGTTCAAGTTGTTCTTTTGTTAAACGAGCAATTTCATCTTTATAAAAATCATCACTCTTAGATAATAGATATAAGATTTTTTCAGCTACTATTTTTTTAGCTTGTGCTTCAATCGCAAGTTTAAAAACCATTTCATAGAGATAAAGACGATTTGAGTCTATATCTTTAGAATGGTATTCCATCCTTTTAAGAGCATTATGAATGACATCTTGCATCGTTTGTGATTGATTCTCGCGAAAATATGCATATAGTTTTTCAGGATTGACTGCTTGTTCCTTTTGAAATTCAAATAATGTTGCAATATTAGGGATGGAAAGAATCTGTTTCACTGAACAAATGGCCAGCAAATATGCTAAGTGATCCTTAGAGTATTTTTTCTTCACTGAGTTGGGAAGAAGCGATCCTTTCACATAGTTATTAATCATCCATGTCGTAATCATTTTTTCTTCATCTTCAACTATGAGGGGAGATAGTTCTCGTTCTAAATAGGTGACAACTTGATCCATGTAGAGATCAAGGTCAGGTAACTCCTCCCATGAAGGTAAACTGAAGGAAGATAGACTTGTAAGCCATTCAAATAGTTTTTCATCAGTTGATGCCATCATCTCACCTCTTATTACCTATTATATCAAAAGAATATTAAAAAAACAAGAGTTTTGAATCCTTTTTAATCGATACTATAAAAACAGTTGACATTATTTTATAAACAATGTATAATAGTTTTATAAACTAGATAGGAGTTATTATGAATGATTATATTTTGTTAACAGATTCTTGTGTAGATTTAACACAAGAAATGGCAGATCAACTCGATCTTCACGTAGTCCCTCTCTCTGTTCTCGTCGATGGTAATAGTTATCAAAATTATTTAGACGGAAGAGAACTCAGTCCGCAAGCATTTTATAGCATGTTACGTGAACACAAAAAAACCTCCACTTCACAGGTAACCACTGTCGCATTTATGAATGCGATGACTCCCATTTTACAAGAAGGAAAGGACGTCCTCTTAATTACCTTTTCTTCTGCTTTATCAGGAACACATTCAAGTGCTGAACGAGCTAAAAAAGAGCTCGAAACAGAATATCCGAAACGGAAAATTGTTGTCATTGATTCCTTATGTGCTTCCATGGGACAAGGGTTGCTTTGCACTTACGTCAGTAAACTCAAACGAGAAGGAAAAACAATAGAAGAAGTCAGTGAATGGATTCAAGAAAATCGATTAAATGTATGTCACCTCTTTACCGTGGGTGATTTGGATCATCTTCGTCGAGGTGGAAGACTATCAGCTGCAACCGCCTTTATTGGAAATCTTCTATCCATAAAACCCCTTCTTCATGTATCAAAAGAAGGAAAACTGGTTCAAACAGGAAAAGCTCATGGTAGAAAACGTTCATTAGATACATTGGTTTCAACAATGATTACTTCAATCGTTCATCCCGAGGATCAAGTCGTGTATATCTCTCATGCGGATTGCTATGAAGAAGCAGTCTATGTGAAAGAAAAAATCATGAAGGTTCTTCCCATTCAGGATATTCATATTAATTATGTGGGGCCTGTCATTGGAAGTCATTCAGGAGTGGGAACTTTAGCTATTTTCTTTATGGGTAAGGATCGATTCCTTCGAGCATAAAAAGCGGATATCCGCTTTTTTTGTTTGTCTTGAAATAATCCCCTCTTTTTGTTATAATATACCTACATGGAGAATGATATGGATTTATTTAAAGAGATTAAACTATTTTTACTCGATATGGATGGGACTTTAAATTTTGAAGATGAACTCATTCCAGGAGCAAAAGAATTCCTCGATACCTTAATTAACAACCACAAGCAATTTGTATATTTGACGAACAACTCCTCTAGAAGTGGGAAGGATTATGTGAAAAAGATGAGGGTTCTAGGCCTTCCTTGTGAGGCGCATCAAGTCTTTACCTCTGGAATGGCCATGGGGTTGTTCTTGAAACAAAATCGTCTCTCTCAAACGGTATACCTTGTTGGTACAAAAGCCCTCGAAATAGAAATCCTATCCTATGGAGTTAAGCTTGTTGAGGAAAAGCCTGATATTGTCGTGGTTGGGTTCGATCGTGAACTTACTTATCAAAAATTGGAACGTGCTTGCGAATTTTTATGTTCGGGGGCTGAGTTCTTAGCAACCAATGTTGATAAAGTTTGTCCGATTAAAGGGGGACGTTATATCCCCGATTGTGGAAGCATGTGTGATATGTTAGAAGTTGCAACGAAGAAGAAACCCCATTATATAGGTAAGCCTAATCGTGATATGATTGACATTCTTGCAAAAGAATATCATCTTGAAAATCATGAAATCGCAATGGTGGGAGATCGCTTATATACGGACATTGCAACGGCTATTCATGCGAAAGCTCGCTCAATACTAGTTTTGTCTGGTGAAACAACCATTCACGATGTGAATGAGTCATCATTAAAACCTGATCATATTTTTACGTCAGTTGAAGAATTAAAGGATTATTTTGCATAAAATAGTAAGGTTCTTTAAATAAAAAGATTTGCCTTTTCAGTGGATTTAGAGTATAATAACTTTTGTCCATTTGATGCACCTTTAGCTCAGCTGGTAGAGCAATTGACTCTTAATCAATGGGTCTGGGGTTCGAGTCCCCAAAGGTGTACCATATTAGCACAACGGGTATGATACAATGTTTTCATACCTTTTTTTATACGCAGAAAGGGAAAATTCCCCTATCTGCACGAAATATTAAGGCCTAGTGAGTGTTGATCAAGATACTTTGACTAGGCTTTTTCTCATTTTAGCTTCAACAAAAACACGAAAGACCCTACTAAAACACGAAAGGTTCAAGAAAACGCAAAAGAAAGATATAAGCATGAATAAATGATATATGTTCGAAATTATTTTCTTATATAATCTATAAATTTGCATTAATTTATGATATAATTAATTGAATGATAAATTGTAAGTTATCGATCTAATGTTTATTTAAAAACCATATTTAAGATTTCAAGTATTTAAGGGGATATACAGATGATAAATATTAAACCAAGTATGATACTAGACGCAGTATGCTATTTTGAGAAAGGTATATATTTCTCTCAAAAACAATGGATGATAAAAGAACAAATTATAATTACTGAGGATTTAAATAGAATTAATACAGGATTAGTAAATGATTGTTTAAGTATGTCAACAGTTTCGTTAATTATTAGTGCTTTTTACAATAATGAAAATCTCGATACTTATAATCTTGATGATTTATTATATGTTTTTGAAAATATTCATTTAGTAAATAAAGTTGTTAGAGAACGTATAACTAATGATTTTCAAAAAAATTATGTTTATACAACACTAGAATGGCTTATTAGCAAATACGCTGAAATATATATAAAAAACATAAATAAACTAAAACAAAATCATTTTGATTTATATTGGGAAAAAGAAATATATCCTAAAGTACAAGATAATATTGAAAAGAAAAAAATGGCTCTTGAAAAAGTAAATATTAAATCAATCTTGAATAATATTTGTTTATTGAAAAACATTAATACAATGAAGGATATCACAATTTATGTATCATTCATGGCATGTCCTACAGCTTTTACATTATACAATGGATACCTTGATAATGTTTTAGGTACTAGATTAGATAATATGCTTGCACACGAGTTAATGCATGGCTTTGCCTCCAACGATTTGATAAATCAATATTGTATGTTTATGGGAAGCAATGAATATCTAAAGGAATGTCATAGATTCTTAATTAACGATATGCATTCTGGTGATGAAGAAGAATTAGTTATGTCTGCAGAGTACTATTTACTTTATTTGAATGGTACTTCAAAACAAGATATTTATAGATACGTTAAACAAAACTACGGTTATAATTTACCCTTATCGGTAGTCTTATTTGAGTTAGCAACTCGTGAGAAAAAAATGATTATAGATTATAATAGTTGGTTATTAAATAAGTTCTATAGAAACGAAATACCTAAAATTACAAAAAGCTATATAGAAGATTTATTAGGTAATGAATAACTTTAATGGTTCGACGATCACAATTAAAACGACGTGCTAGTTCTGAATAATTAGGTTTTACATCCATTAATTTGATCCTTTCTAAATATACGTTAATGTCTGTTCGCATAATTCAACCTCCGTAATATCGAGTTGAATTATATCACGTATAAAAAAATATGTACAATTTTGTACATTTTCAAACCGCCAAAATTGTACATATTCATTTTAACATTTACATATTGGTCAAATTTATATTATGAAATTTTGGATTCTTTAACAATAAATGACTCAAATTATTGTATAATGTTTGATGTTTTAAGAACTGCTCTATACCCATTAGCTATGAAGACAAATATAGAGTTAGCAGATCATGCAATAGATATAATGAAATATTTAGTAACGAAATATTCTAATGATTCTCAAAGTTTACGCTTTAAAAACTTGTTTTATTGTTGTTTACTTTCTTACAATTATATTAAGGGTTTGGATAACAGGGTTATCCTTTTAAAATCTTACGATATATTTGTTGAATTAAAACCACATTTAAAAGATGAAAAAATTAAAGACGATTCATTATTTGGAACATATGAATGTTGGAATAAAAAACGTAGTTTATGGTATCAAGCTAGAAGTCTTTATGAATATATTATAACTTTAATAAAAACAGAAAATTATGAGTTAGCTTACAGATGTTATATGGAAATTGGAGAAGAAGAATTTTCTAACAATTATTTTAAAAAGAACATAGAGTTTTTAAAAGAAAAGTTAAATCACCGATAAATTCCAATTTATAGAGGTGATTAATTAAATGAAATTAGTAAGACCAAATGAGAAGTTTTTAACTTCATATTATGAAGCTTGTAAGGAAGACGATGACTACTCTCCTAATACTGAAAGAATATTCGGAGATCCAAATACAATAATTCAAAAATCAAGAGATTATGAAAATGGTATTAATATGAAACACGGTTATGTTAAAGCTACTACTTTTTGGCTTATTGATAATAATCAATTTATAGGTGAGATTAATATTCGTCATGAACTTACTGATTTTTTATTGAATTATGGAGGTCACATAGGTTATGAAATTCGTTATTCAATGAGAAACAAAGGATATGGAACAAAAATGCTTCAAATGACTTTACCTTATTGTAAAGAAGTTTTGAAACTTCAAAAAGTGCTTATAACATGTGATGACGATAATATAGGTTCTGCAAAAGTTATCGAAAAGAATGGTGGCATCATGGAGAATGTAGTTATTAATGATATAGAACGTGGTACAGTAAAAACAAGACGATATTGGATTAATCTATAAATTCCAATTTATCAAGTTTGGTTATTTGTTACTTTGTCCTTTAAGTGTTAAAAACGCATAAAGATACAAAAAAATTGCAGGGGTACTAATTTTTTTGAAGGGGTACGAAATTGTATCAAAATAGTCGCCCTAACACAT
>JAQUVC010000005.1 GCA_028693535.1 Bacilli bacterium | reverse complement strand
CAGTTTTCTAGAGACCTATTGTAGTTATGTTTTAGGCTATTTATAGTTTTTTATTTACTTTTATAATCAACGTTTTAAAAATTCGAGAAAACACTGGCATATTTCAAAGATTAAATAATAAAAACACATGCTAATGATAATATAAGAATATTGAAAATAGTAGCGAGAAAATATACAATAATGTATAAGGATAAAATGTTATTATCATATGTTTTTCAATTGGTATTATTAAGTCTAGGATCTAATTTATTTATTATACAACAATAAGAGAATATTGATAGCATATATAATTAATTGTGGGTATCACATATAATTATCACCGCTCGGGTATAAAACACGAGTGAAAGACACATATTACACCCTAAAGGGATTAAATTCTAATTCTATATTGACATTTGTCCCGAAAGGGTATAGTATATAGTCATAGACAAGTGACAAAGGGGTGATTCTATGAACAAGATAGCTGAATATATAAAAAAACAACGCAAAATAGCGGGGTTAACGCAAGAGCAGTTTGCCATTCGCTCAGGTCTTGGTCTTCGCTTTGTACGAGAACTGGAACAGGGCAAGGAAACTGTGCGCTTGGACAAAGTTAATGTTGCGCTTTCTATGTTTGATATGGAAGCCGTGCCCGGTAAGAAGGAGAAATCATAATGGGTGATTTTAGAAAGGCGTATGTATATATTCGGGATGGTTTTGTTGGTGTTCTTGAGGAAACCGATGAAGGATATTCTTTTTGTTACGATCCGAACTATATCAAAAGTGAAAATGCGGTACCTGTATCACTGACTTTACCGATTCAAAGTGAAAGTTTCATTTCAAGGACGCTGTTTTCATTTTTTGACGGATTAATTCCGGAGGGATGGCTTTTGAATATTGTCACTAGAAACTGGAAGATTCCAGAAAACGATCGTTTTGCTGTATTACTTGTTGCATGCAAGGACCCGATAGGCAATGTTAGTATCAAGGAGGAATGCGTATGAAATGTTTATGCTGCGGAAAAACCTTACGAATAGAAAACGAATCTGGCTGGCATAAGAACTGCATCCGAAATTTTTTTGGAACTACGCAGATACCCCAAATAGAGATGAACGACAACACATTGGAGATGCTTGCCATCAATAGTATTGACAAAGGTTACACAGTTCCTGGTGTTCAAAAAAAGCTATCTTTGCATTTGCTGTCGGAAGGCGACACATTAAGACTTACGCTTGTAAACTACCCCACTGGATATATTCTGAAACCTCAGGTGGAGCAATTTGAAGCGTTACCGGAATCCGAACATCTTGTCATGTGCATGGCAGATGCTGTCGGTATTGCAACTGTTCCTCATGCCCTAATCCAAAATGGAAACACTTATGCATATATCACGAAAAGGATTGATCGTGTCTTTTACAAAGACCATGTAGAAAAACTCGCTATGGAGGACTTCTGTCAACTGGATTCTAGATTGACACGGGATAAATATCATGGATCATACGAACAGTGCGGGAAAATTATTAAGCGATTTTCCGAAAGAAGTAAACTAGATTTGTCTGAACTATTTATCCGCATTGTTTTTTTCTATATCACTGGAAATTCAGATATGCATCTGAAGAATTTCTCTTTGATTGAAACGGCAGTAGGAAGCATGCAATATGTGCTATCTGCGGCTTATGACCTCTTGCCTGTAAAAGTAAATATGCCAGAAGATGAAGAAGATTTTGCTCTAGCTATGAACGGCAAAAAAATGAATATCCGAAAGAAAGACTTCTTTTTGTTTGCCGAGAATATAGGTATTACCAAAAATGCAGCTCAAAAAATGATAACTCAGTTGGTTGCTCAAAAGGATAAGCTTCAGTCAATGTGTATGGAATCATATCTACCAGATCATCTGAAAATATCTTTTTCAAAATTGATTGAAAAGCGGTGTTCTGTATTGATGAGTTAAGCTGATATGATATGTTGTTATAACAACTATGACAAATAAAGCATGGAGTCGTAATTGTATCAAAATAAGTAATCAAAGCCATATTTGAATAATAGGTTTGATAAGAAGAATACAAAGTATTCATTGATATCAACCTTTTTTATTCCTTGCACGAAACAATAATTCAATAAAAAAAGAGAGAAACTAATCTCTCTTATAACAAGGCGTACCCTATAGTTGTATTTTTTCAAAGAGTTTATCCTCTGGAGTATCGCTTAAACAGTTATTTAATTTTTGTTTTGTTCTTTCCAAATGTCGTAATCAAGCCAAAATTGATAAATCCATTTATCAATATCTTCATTTGTTACTACGTATTGTTTTCCATCTTTTATGTTTGTTTCAACAAAATGATCATAGACTGGTGCAAAAAATTTGTCATGACTGAATGTTTCTCCATCCTCCTTGTGGTATAAATAAATAAAGAATGTGCCTTCTGAGGTCATATTTCCTTTTCGAATCGTTGATTTTCCATCACTTGGATCAATATATCGGTAAATCACACCATCAATTACAACTGAATGTACTTCATAATATTCAGTTTGAATGTTTGAACAGGAAAATAGACCGAACATCAAGAGAAAAATTATTAAAAGCAAGCTTTTTTTCACTTCGATTTCCACCTTTCAACATTATTATATACTAAGAAATACGATAACACAATACGTGTGGGTTCAATTTGTGTGTCACTTATTAACTAAATTTGATTTTGTTAAATAAAAAAACGGGATTACAAAAACACCCATGTGCTATTCCTTTCAATATGACTATTTTACACTATTATTTAAATTTCACAAAGTTATTTTTATGAAGATAGGAAAAATCATTTTATAATCTACCTAATACATCTAATAATCTTCCGAGAGAAGTTTTATAAATATAATGGGTATAGTATCGTTTAAAAGTTATTACAAAGGAACATTTCAAATGTTCATTTTAATAGAGAAACTAAACAAAGATGGATAAATATTAAAAAATAGTTCAATTTAATTAAAAATGAAAATTTATGATATAATTGTCATAATTATATATAAGAATAAGAAAGAGAAAAAAATCATGAATGATAAAAAAACATTAAGAAAATTAACTTTTGCTTCAGCCGATATATTTGGAGGTGGTTCTTTCAACATTGTTAACTTTTTATACCCTGGTTTTTTAGCGTTAGTCGTTGGTATTAATCCATTTTGGATTGGTGCAATCATGTTAATTGCACGGCTTTGGGATGCAATTACCGATCCAATTATGGGGAATTTATCAGATAGGACCAAATCAAAGATAGGGAAACGTCGCATTTATTTAATTGTTGCTGCACCATTTGTTTTACTATCCATGTTTTTATTATTTTTTCCTTATCAAATTGAGGATGAAATTTTAAGGGTTGTTGCGGTACTTTTATCTTATTTATTATTTACAACGGTCCAAACTGTCATTATGATACCATATTACTCATTATCAAGCGAGATTTCACGTGATTATCAAGTAAGAGCAAAGTATAATTCCGTACGATTAGGCTTTAGTATTTTTTCTTCTATTCTTTGTGTTGCCTTACCAGGAATTATTGTAAATATGTTTAAGGATCAACCACAAATTGGTTATCCAGTAATGAGTATTTCTTTTGGTTTGGTATTTGGATTAAGTGTCTTAATAACAGGGCTATTCACGCGTGAAGAAATCAAATCAGAGCCAGTTCGTACCAAACTAAACATAAAAGAAATGGTGAAACCATTGAGTCTTAAACCGTTTCGTCAATATTTGGAAATGTTTTTATTGTTACAAATGACAATGGCTATCATGAGTGGATTGTTTTTCTTCTATGTTGATTTCTATGTTGTAGGGAGTGTTACAGCAGCAAATCAAGCGAGCTTCGTTGGTATGATTGCTGCAGCATTGATGTTTTCAATGCAAATTGTAGCGTTACCAATATATATCAAAATGATTGAAAAGAAGAGCAAAGCATATGCTTACCGTGTCGGTAGTTTTATTTGGATTATATGTGGGGTATTATTGTTTTTTATTCCTGCTAATTCCAATCCAATCTATATTTATGTTTTAGCGGTTGTTATGGGCTTGGGTATTAGTGGACCAGGATTAGTTCCGCATACGATGTATGGTGACGTAGTAGATGTTAGCGAAGTGAAGTTTAAAAACCGATTGGATGGACAAATGAGTGGATTCACAAACTTTATTAGTAAAATTGCCCAAGCGATTGGGTTATCTAGTGTAATGTTTATCATTGGTCTAGCTGGGTTTACAGAACAACAGCCTGGTGGACCTAAGATTCTTACGCAACCAGATAGTGCAATGCTTGCTATTCGTTTGATTATGATGCTTGCTCCACTGATTTTTATGGGAATAGGAATCTATATTTCTTATAAATATAAAATTGATTATAAAAAACAACAAGAAATCCAGAAGTTCTTGAAAGAGAAGCACATCAATGAAGAAGAACTAATGGCATCATTATAATTATGAAACGACCAAATATCTTTCTATATTTTTTCCTTGGGACATTGTTGAAAGTTTTTTCATGGTTGAAAGGACAACGAATCAAGCGTTTTGATAAAATTAGCAAGCCTGCATTTGTGTTATCAAATCATACTTCTTTTTATGATTTTATGTACACAATAGCTGCAGTTTACCCGCACCGTATCAATTATCTAGCCGCCGATAAAATGTTCTACGATCCTGTTTTAGGTAAAGTGTTACGCTCAGCGCGTGCTATTCCAAAATGCCTTTTTCAACAGGATTTGCTTGCTGTCCGGGCAACAAAGCAAATCATAGCAAAAAATGGGATTGTTGGTATTTTCCCTGAAGGACAGATTTCTTCAATTGGAAAAACCAATTTACTACCTTTTGCTATTTCAAAACTGATTAAAAAGCAGGCAGTTGATGTTTTTGTTGTGAAACATCATAATGCTTATTTTGTGAATCCTCCATGGTCAAAGCGAAGTTTCCGAGGCAAGGTCTATACAACGATTGAGAAAATTCTTACGAAAGAAATGATTATGATGTTAAGCGATAGTGAAATTTTTGCTATTATTAAAGAAAAGTTAGAATATCATGCTGATTTATATAATGATATTCATCGTCATCGTTATCATATTAATCACGTTAATAATTTAGAAAATCTCATATATCATTGCCCAAAATGTGGATTTAATGGGTTAGTAGCCAATAAAAACACGTTATACTGTCGTGAATGCGAGTTAACTCTAAGATATAATTCATATGGCCGATTTGATGACTATACCATTAGTGAATTGTATTTTAAACAACAAGAAATTATTGAGAAGCAAATAGATGAAGATCCAAACTTTATCCTTTCGGGGAAAGTTGCCTTAGAAAGCTATCGAAATAATCGGGTATGTGAAGTGGGTAAAGGCACCTTAACGATTACAAAAGATGCCTATATTTACTCGGGAACAATTGATGGCCTTGAAACAACAAAAACATTTCTCACTGCAAACATTTCTTACTTACCTTCTGACATTGGTATCAATGTACAAATATATCAGGAATACCAATTGTATCAGTTTGTATTTGAAGATAAGAAACTTGCAACGATGTTTGTGATTGCAGGAGAATATTGCTATAAGTCACATCACAAATTGGAAAAATAAGATCTCACATTGTGAGGCGTCTGCGATATCATCAATAGAAACAATGAATTCTATGGCAACTTTTATCTAGGGTGTTGCAAATCTTAATAAGGGTACGCAATTATATCAGAATAAGTAGCATCTAAGAAACATAGGTTTGATACAATAGAAGTATTGGTTAAACCTTTTCTGTTTTTCGAAACCATTGTATACTTTTTATGTAAATGTATTATATCTTTATATTTTGATTTTATAATAGATGATTTGTTTTTAGTCGGAGGTCGATTATGGAATTTGAAGAAAAACTTTATCACATTTTTAATAACCAAATTGTGGGTGGAAGCATTGTTTTAATAAAAGGAGAGAAAGAGTTAAAATTTAATTACGGTTATAGTTCGCTTATGAATGAGAAACAAGTCGAAGATGAGACGATTTTTAGAATTGCTTCGATTTCCAAAGTCGTTATCGGAATGGCGGCGTTAAAACTGGTTGAAGACCATCGTTTAGATCTTGATGAAGATATTAGTAATATATTAGGATATAAGATAAGAAATCCAAAACATCCGAAGGTAACTATCACGACTCGCATGTTAATGCTTCACACATCAAGTATAACTGATGGTCTAAATGAGGATAATTTGGGTTATAATGGGGTAAATGGGTATCACTATTTTGTAAGTTTAAAGGATTTATTAACAAACTCAAAAAGCAATTTTTATTCAGATAATACTTATTCTAGTTGCTTACCTGGCGAGAAATACATTTACTCAAATTTTGGTGCAGGAATCATAACTTGTATTATAGAAAAATGTAGCGGCCAATTATTCACAGAGTTTGTAGAAAAGAATTTCTTTAAAACTTTGTATATGGATGCAAGTTATAAAGCTAATAATATTGTAAAAAAGGATAAAATATCTGATACATATACAGGGTTTACTACTAATAAAACAGCACAAGCATTTATCGATGGGACATATCCCAATTATTCCCTTGGCAATAATTTTAGAGGGCCAGCAGGTGGACTATTTGTGAGTATGCAAGATTTAAGTAAGATTATGATTGTTTTAATGAATGATGGAAAGTATAAAGATGTGCAAATACTGAATAGGGAGATGGTTGATATGCTGCTTACGATGAACTTTTTTGCAAGTCGCTATTATAAAGAAAAAGAAGTTGACCTAAAAGGGTATACTGGTGGAGCATATGGAATATGCTCCGTGATGTATTTTTCTAAATTGAAACATACAGGAGTCTGTTTTGTTGCAAATGGTGGTCATTATAAACCAATGCCAACAGGACTAAATAATATTCAAGAAGAAGTCATTAGTTTACTTATGAGTGAATGCTAACAAGCATCGAAAGCCGATATGTTTTTAAAATTGATATAGAATACTTTTTGTTCTTAAATAATTAAAAAATCAGCTGGTAAGATTTCTCCTCGTGATGATGATAAAATAATCACATGAAAGATGGTCGCTCCAATAGATATCAATATAAAGTTTAATACCGTTTAGTCATGATATTAAGCTTTTTTTAATTACATGTATACATGTTGTACCTCAGTAAAACACGATTTATTATAATAAAGTGATACGATTTCTTTTGAATGATAGAAGAAAATTGATAATTATTTTGAAATATACGTATAAAATATTGTATAATATAGATAGGACTGATATTTGATAACGGAGGTAATATGAAGTCACTAAAAGAACTACTTAATAATAAAAGAAAGCTCTTAAACATTAGAGTTGCAGTTGCATGTCCCGAAGATGAAGAAGTACTGAATGCTATTTTCGAAGCGTATGAACTTGGATTTTGTATCTTTTATTTATTTGGTGATATTGACAAAATAAAGCAATTGACTAATAAAATAGGCAAGAAATTACCCAATGAATTTGTTGTGATTGAAGCTAAGGAACCAGTATTGGCATGTCAATTGGCAGTCAAAGCAATCAGTGAAGGTCAAGCTGATATTTTGATGAAAGGGCTAGTTGATACCAGTTTGATCATGAAGGAAGTTTTAAACAAAGAGTATGGTATAAGAACAAATCAAGTGATTAGTCATGTTATGATTTGTGAACTTCCTCGTTTAAAACGTTTAATCTTATTAAGTGATTCTGCAATGATTATTGATCCAACGGTTCTCCAAATGAAAGAAATCACAATCAATGCCATATCATTAGCGAAATCGATTGGTATTATAAAGCCAAAGATAGCTGTTATAAGTGCAATAGAAAAAGTGAATGAAAAAATGCCTTCAACATTAAAAGCAAAAGAACTCAACGAAATGTGGGAACATGGTGAAATAACAGACTGTGAATTATATGGACCACTTGCTGTTGATGGTGCCTTAAGTATCGAGGCAGCAAAGACAAAAAATATTACCAATCCTGTTGCTGGAAATGCTGATATTTTAATTGTCCCTTATATTGAAGTGGGTAACGCCTTATACAAAGGGTGGATGTTTGGGTGTGATGGGTTAAGAAGCGCAGGTATTGTAATAGGTGCGAAAGCCCCAATTGTTCTAACATCAAGGGCTGATTCTCATGAATCTAAACTATATTCCATTGCTCTTGCAGTGAGATGCTTCAATCACAATTTATAATAGGAGATAACTATGACATATAGAACTTTAGTAATTAATCTCGGATCAACATCGAGTAAAGTTGCTGTTTATGAAGAGATACAACTGATGTGGGAAAGTAAGATTAGCCATAGTATGAATGAACTTGCCGTATTTCCTTCGATTATTAGTCAGAAGGAGTATCGGCAAAATTTAATCATATCAGCACTAAGAGCTGCTAGTATCGAATTAGCATCACTTTCGGCTATTGCTGCTCGTGGAGGGCTATTAAAACCACTTATTAGTGGAACTTATACCATCAATCAAGCGATGGTTGATGCTTTAATGAATACAACACGAGGAGAACATGCATCCAACCTTTGTGCTGTTATTGCTTTTGACTTAGGGAAACAACAAGGCATCCCATCTTATATTGTTGACCCTGTTTGTGTTGATGAGATGGAAGATATCGCTCGAATTTCTGGGATGGCTGATATTGAACGAACATCTATTTTTCATGCTTTAAATCATAAAGCGATTGGTCGTAGGGTGGCTTTCGATTATCACACTGAATATGATAGACTTAATTTAATTATTGCTCATTTGGGCAGTGGCATCAGTGTGGCATGTCACCATAAAGGGCGGGTTATTGATGTCAATAATGGTCTTGATGGTGATGGACCGATGTCAATGGAGCGAAGCGGCTCTGTGCCAATGGGACCATTATATAAAATGTGTTTTTCTGGAAAATATACGTTAGATGAAATCAGGCAAAAAAATTATGGACAAGGTGGAATTGTTTCCTATCTTCATATCAATGATGCCCGAGAGATCATAAAACGAATTGAGCAAGGAGATATGTATGCTAAGTTAATTTTCGATGCCATGATATATCAATTGGCAAAGGAAATTGGTGCTTGTGCGACAGTTTTTAAAGGTAATGTTGATTACATTGTTTTAACGGGAGGATTAGCTCATAGTGAGTATTTAGTTCAAGAAGTAAAAGAAAGAATTGCTTTTATTGCACCACTTCTTGTCTATCCAGGCGAAAATGAAATGCTTTCTCTTGCCCAAGGAGTATTGCGAGTTTTAAAAAAAGAAGAAATTGCAAAGGAGTTCATTGCTGACTAGGTATTTAATCAGTTTTTTTTCAGAATCATCATGAAAGCGTTTACTAATAGATTAAAATATGCTATAATAAAGACAAAAATGGAGGAGGAATACTTTGAATAAATTTGATTATATGGCTAAATATGGCTATGAACAATTGATTTATTTTTATGATAAAGAAACAGGTTTAAAGGGTATCACTTGTATTCATGATACGACACTAGGCCCTGCTCTTGGCGGAACGAGACTTTGGAACTATGCTTCTGAAGACGAAGCAGTAGAAGATGTCTTAAGACTTGCTAGGGGAATGACCTATAAGAATGCAGTTGCAGGGCTTAATCTTGGTGGTGGTAAAACAGTTCTAATAGGCGATCCTGATAAAGTGAAATCGGAAGCTTATTGGCGTGCATTTGGTCGTTATGTTCAATCATTAAATGGTCGCTACATCACTGCTGAAGATATTAATACCAATACAGATGACATGGATTATATTGCCATGGAAACTAGTCATATCACAGGGTTGAAAAAAACCTCAGGAGATCCATCGCCTTTTACTGCTTTGGGTGTATATTGGGGAATGAAAGCATCTTGTTTTGAAATGTATGGTTCGAATGAATTAAAAGATAAAAGAGTTCTAGTTCAAGGAGTAGGTCAGGTAGGCTATAATCTTGTTAAATTATTGGTTCAAGATGGTGCTAAGGTGTTTGTTTCAGACATTAAACAAGTAAAACTTGACCGTGTTGCTAGTGAACTTCCGGTTACAATTGTCCCATTTGGAAATATTTTCAAAAATTCCTATGATATCTTTGCTCCATGTGCGCTTGGTGCGATTATTAATGATGAAACAATTCCTCTATTTAAATTTAAAATTATTTGTGGAGCTGCCAATAATGTTTTAAAAGAAGAACGTCATGGTGTGGCTTTACAAAATGCAGGAATATTGTATGCCCCTGATTATGTTGTAAATGCAGGTGGTGTTATTAATGTTTTTCAAGAAATTATCGGTTACAATTCTATAGAAGCAACAAGAAAAGTTGAAAAAATCTATGGTAAGGTCTTAGATATATTTAAAATTGCGAAAGAAAAACAAATTACTCCAGCTCAGGCGGCAAATCATCTGGCTGAAGAGCGTATTCGCGTTATTCGCAATATTCGAAGCAATTATATTAAACGCTAATGAAAGCTCCTTTAATCATTATTGTTGGTCATAGTGGTAGCGGGAAATCGGAATTTGCAGTCAACTTAGCTTTTCAGTTAGTTCAAGAACAGCGAGTTTGTCTCGCCGATTTAGATATCATCAATACATACTTTCGTTCCCGAGAAATTAGAGATATCCTGAAGAAAGAGCAAATCGAAGTGGTTTCTGATACTTTCGATTCAACCAAAGGATTAGACATGCCGTATTTATCACCAGCGATTCAGGGTAGAATATTTAAACGTGACAAACTAGTTATCCTTGATTGTGGTGGAGATGCAAATGGAATTAGAGTATTAAAACAATACGATAGTGATATCATCGATACGTTATACGACATGTGGATGGTGATTAATGTTTTTCGTCCTGAAACAAGTAATGTTCAACAAATAATTAAGATGATGGAACGATTAAAAAAGGAATCAGGACTCATAATTACTGGTTTAATCAATAACAGCAATTACTTAAGAAACACTACAGTTGAAGATATTATTTATTCTAATCAAATCATAAAGGAAGTTGTTGCCTTAACCAACATTAAGGTAGTTTACACTTCTGTAATTGAATCTTTAATACAACAACTACCCCCAGATATCTTAGGAGAAAAGTTTCCCCTGAAGATATTATTACGAGAAAAATGGCTTTGAGGAGATTAACATATGGCAAAGGGTAAAATCGAAATAGCAACGGAACGTTGTAAAGGCTGTAGTTTATGTATAGCCGCATGTCCACTCCGTTTATTGGAACTAGATCCTAATACATTAAATACTAAAGGATACCAGCCAATACGTATTCATACACCAGAAAAGTGCATCGGTTGTGCAAATTGTGCGATGATGTGTCCTGATGTTGTTATCACCGTCTATCGGTTAGATGAATAGTGTCCTTTGAATATTATCATTAGGATTGATAGCATGAAAAAAATTATACTAGGGGGAAAATATCAATGGCAAAATTAATGATGAAGGGAAATGAAGCCATGGCTTTAGCTGCTCTAAAGGGCGGTTGTAAAGCATTTTTTGGCTATCCGATTACACCACAAAGCGAACTCCCTGAATATCTATCTCGATATATGAGCGAATATGGTGGAGTGTTCTTACAAGCAGAGTCAGAGGTTGCAGCAATTAACATGGTTTATGGTGCAAGTGCAGCTGGTGTTAGAGTCATGACATCTTCGTCTTCACCAGGTATTGCTTTAAAACAAGAAGGCATTAGCTATATGGCTGGTGCAGAATTACCGGGTGTTATTATTAATGTGATGCGAGGAGGGCCTGGACTTGGTGGTATTCAACCTTCACAAGCAGATTATAAACAGGTTACTCGTGGAGGAGGTAATGGCGATTATTATTGTTTGGCTTTTGCTCCAGAATCGCTGCAAGAAACAGTAGATATTATAAAAGAAGCTTTTGATCTTGCCGATATGTATCGCAATCCAGTCATGATTGCTGTTGATGGTTTGATTGGCCAAATGATGGAACCTGTTGATGTTGATAAAGAAATCAAAAAACATCGCATTCTAGAAAAAGATTGGGCAACTAATGCAACAATGGGACAAAGAGAGCGTCGTATTGTTAACTCGCTTTATTTAAATACTCCAGAATTAGAAGCTCATTGCATTAAGTTACATACTAAATATGAAAAAATAAAAGAAAATGAGCAGCGTTATGAAATTATAAATGGTGAAGATGCTGAAATAATGATTGTTGCTTATGGAACGATGGCACGTATTTGCCGTAGTGCAATTGAAGCGCTTCGTGAACAAGGCATCAAAGTAGGATTACTAAGGCCAATTACTATATGGCCATATCCTGAAACTGCCTTTGATCAATTATCTTCTAGTGTAAAAGGCTTATTAACATGTGAGTTATCTATGGGGCAAATGCTTGATGATGTCAAGATTGCCAATAGAGGACGGTTGCCTATTTCTTTCTTTGGGCGAAGTGGTGGCATGATTCCTGAAACGGAAGAAATTGTTGATGCTGTTATGAGAATGTGGGAGGGGCTAAGTAATGAGTAAAGTAGTCTTTGAAAGAACAAAAGCATTAACTGCCAATGAATTCTCATATTGTGCTGGTTGTACTCATGGAATCATTCATCGTCTTGTAGCAGAAGTACTAGAAGAACTAAATTTGATGGAGCAAGCAATTGGAATATCTCCAGTAGGTTGTGCTGTAACAAATTATAATAATTTCAATTGTGATATGGTGCAAGCAGCACATGGACGTGGTCCAGCAGTTGCTACAGGAATAAAACGAGTTTTACCTGGTCGCATTGTTTTTACATATCAAGGTGATGGAGATTTAGCATCAATAGGAACTGCAGAAATTGTTCATGCAGCGCATCGTGGGGAGAAAATAACCGTCATATTTGTTAATAATGCTATTTATGGAATGACAGGTGGACAAATGGCTCCAACAACATTGATCGGGCAAAAAACATCTACTTCACCAAATGGCCGAACAATAGAACAATCTGGTGCACCAATCAGGATGTCTGAGTTATTAGCAACCATTCCGGGAGCTACTTACATTGAAAGAGTGTCAGTGCATAACCCTGCCCATGTTAGGCGAGCAAAACAAGCAGTGAAACGTGCTTTTCAAACACAAATTGATAAGAAAGGATTCTCCTTGATTGAATTTATCTCTACATGTCCTGTGAACTGGGGAATGACTCCCAATCAGGCATTAAAATGGGCGGAAGAAAACATGATAGCTTACTATCCACTCGGTGTATTTAGGGATGATGCAAAGGAGGCAAGGCAATGATTTCCGAAAAGATAATATGTGCTGGTTTTGGTGGCCAGGGAGTTATGCTATTGGGGCAGTTACTAGCGTATGCCGCTAATGATCGGGGTTTTAATACATTATGGTATCCATCATATGGACCTGAAACTAGAGGTGGTACTGCTAATTGTTCTGTCACTATATCCGAAGTTCCCGTGAACTCTCCAGTTATCTCAAAAGCTGATGCAGTGATAGTCATGAATAAACCATCACTTGAAAAGTTTGAGAGTAAAGTAAAACCACTAGGAAAGCTGTTCATAAATTCCTCATTGATAGATCAAAAGAGTAATAGAACAGATATTGAAACATTTTATATCCCCGTCAATGAAATAGCAGGTAAACTAGGCAATTTCAAGGTAGCTAATATGGTTATGTTAGGAGCATATCTAGCAAAAACACAACTATTTGAAGATGCTTTAATTATAAAATTGTTAACAAAAATATTTGGTGATAGTAAAGCACATTTGATTGCATTAAATAATGAAGCACTCGCTGCTGGCAGAGACTATTTCAATAAAAACTATCAATAAGAGAGGGTAAAAAAGATTCACAGAGCAAATATGATTTTCTGTAAATAGTTTATCATCAATGTTTTAAACAAAACATGAATAAAAAGAGTCACTATTGTGGCTCTTTTATAGTTTTATGTGAGCAAATGAGATATCTAGTTGACTGGGTTTAAATAACATGGTAAAATCTTATTATGAAATGAGAAAACGCTCTCATTCTATAAAAAAAGAAAGGAATATATATGAATTTCATTAAGAAAAACTTAAAATCATTTATTTTCTTATTATCCTTTGTTTCAATCGTGTTTATTTCAATGGCGATTGCAAGCGGAATCCAAAACGATTTTGGAAAAATTGATGTTACTGCGGGAACATTTGAAACAACATACAAAACCATGGACGGCGAAGAAATTACTGGCGAAATCGCTTATAAGTTATATGTTCCAAAAACGGCAACAACTACAAGTAAGGCAAGTGCTTTGTTGCTATTACATGGATATCAAAACGACCATGAAACCTCGGCAGCTTATGCACTAGAATTGGCAAGAAGAGGTGTTGTCGTCCTTGCGATTGATGAATTTGGTCATGGAGCAACAACAATTAGTCTAATTAATCGCGGATATGTGAATCATAAGGTTACCGTCAATTATGGAACTGACTCAAAAGAGAATAAGACATATGTTGAGATAGGTGGACCAAAACGATATAAAGTTATGATGAACTTTTCTAATATGAAGTTCTTCTTAGATAAATACTCAAAAGATGAAGAAGGAAATCAAATCCTAGATTCTTCTATGGGAGGAATTGCAGCTTATGCCTATTTATCTACTCTGGCATATGTTGATCATACAAAGATGGCGGTTTCTGGTCACTCGATGGGTACCTGGGCTTCTTGGAGTGTGAGTGCTGCTTTCTCTGGAAGTGAAATAGAACCTCGGTCAACCATCCTTCAAGCAGGTGAATTATTTACCAAAGATGCTTATGACGATACATTGATTCATTTTAATAATGTTTTATTATTAACGGCAAAATGGGATGAATTTAGCATGTTCCGTGATTATAGTAAAGAAACAGTCAATGATTCCATTATTCAAAACGAAATAACAAGTGAATTTTTGGGTGTGAGTCAAGGTAGTGGGGAATGGAATACAACATATGGTGAATTTAGTGATGGAACTGCTCGCCGTCGCGAATTGGTAATTACCAACCATCGTTTATTAACACATAATAAAAAAGCAATTGCTGCAACGATTGATTGGCTTGACCAAACAATTGGGACAAACACAACATTAGAAAATACTAGTCAAGTTTTCTTAGTTAAAGAATGCCTAGTGTTGACTGCAACATTGGCTACAATTGCTAGTATGTTTGCGTTATTTATGATTCTAATTAAAATATCATTCTTTAGTTCTATTGCTCATCCTGAAATTATTATTGCAAGAGCAAATACAGTTAAGACAGGATGGAGATGGTGGAAAGGTGCTATTATCACAATAGCAATCGCCGGCCTAACTTATCCATTTATGACACAACTAGGACATGGTCTATTACCATTACCAGAAACCTCTATTTTTAGAATGACAATCGGAAATGGTTTCTTATCATGGTATTTATTATTGATTATTATTATGCTCCTTACAACAATTCTTCCTTGGAAAAAAGCGAAGAAACTGAATATATCAAAAGATTATTGTGATTTAGGTCTATCTACTCCAGAAAAAAAAGATCAGTTTGACTGGATATTACTAGGCAAAAGTGCTATCGTTGTTGTATGTATGACTACTTTCATGTATATTCAGTGTATTATTTGTGAGAAAGCATTTATGTTAGATTTTAGATTTATTTGGCCATTCTTTAAAGGATTTAGTTGGGAAAGATTTTTTCAATTGTTGGTGTATCTACCAATCTTCATCCTATTCTTTATTTTAAACAATTCAAAAATTTTCGCGCAAATGAGAAATAATGGTGCAGATAAGGCAGGATTGAAAGGCTTTCTATCTTGTTGGTGGCGCAATGCCTTATTGATGATTGGCGGAATATTAATATTAATATTCATTGAATACATTCCATTCTTTATTGGAGTTGGTCCTGGAGTTGACCTTATATTTAGTTCAACATTTGGTGGGCCATTTATGTCGCTGATGATTGTCTTTGTTCCTCAAGTATTAATATTTAGTGTATTATGTACATTTGCATATCGTAAAACTGGTAATGTATTTGTTGGTGCCATGACGGTTGCTGTTTTAGCATGTTGGATTATTACTGGTGGTTCGGCGATGTTATAATGATTGTAATCACATATAAAAGAATAATCACTTTAATAGAAAAATAAAATCTTGAAACCATATCTTAAAAACAATACGATTCTAGGTACAATGGGTAATAGCAAATGAATCATTTGCGATAAGAGGCAAAGCCTGGAGGGCTAGAAATGAAAACAAAAAAGATTTACGTATCAAAAAGCATTGTTTTAAGACATGAAATACATCCTGAAAGCTATGGCGAATCGCTTGTTGTTCTTGAAAATGGCATGTGGACTGATGTGTACACGGATGAAAATGGCTGCTTGTTCACATTAACAAATGATGAAAAACTGATTAAATATTTAAAAGTGAACCAAAAGCTAGATGAAAAGATGGTTTTTTATCATGAACGAATTAAGGTTCAATCTGTAACGAATGATGACCATCAGCTACTAAATGAATGGATGAGACAATCGTTATTCTATCGCTACGATCTAGTAAAAGATAGTCAAGAAATAGTTAGAAGACTTATTTCTCAATCACAAACAATCAACTCACATGTATTCATCGTTTCTAATAAAGCGAAATTTGCTATGATCAGATACATTATAATAGAGACAATTGCCATCGTTCATTTTGAAAAATATAACCAAGAAGCCATTACAAAAGAAGATATCAATTCATCTATTGTATGGATAATCGAGTATTTAAAAGAACATCATTTACTTACGAACATCCTTTTTATGGCAATGGAGTATGATTGGATATTAAATGAAGTTTATTTAAAATTGGGATTTATCAGAAATAATATTCCTAATGTGCATTATGGTTTAAATGGTATTTATATAGAATATACTTATGAGTACACATTATAATAAAAAATGGTTTAATACAATTTTATTGTTTGTATTAAACTTTTTTTACCCTTAGGAGATGTTTAAAATTGAACGATATTGACATAGATACTAATTGTTAGGGATATGAATTTGTTTTTCTTATAAAACGGTAATAGATAGGGGTTTTGATTATTTCATATTTATGTTATAATGAGATTCATATAATGTTAAGGAGGCAAAAGCAATGAAAAAAATAGTTTTTTTGTTTCTGGGATTGATTCTTTTATTAAGTGCTTGTCGTAGCACACATACTGTCAATATTACATATCAAACTAATGATGGTAATGTAATACCTATGATAAATATTAATTCTGCTTCTCCTCAATGGAATCCAACAATTCCTCTCAGAGAAGGGTATCTTTTTGTTCACTATTGTATAGATGAAAGTTTGAGTACTCCCTACACACCAGAAGCACTATTAAACGATAAAAGCCTTACTCTTTATGCCCGTTGGCTAGAAGCAGATAACGAGACTGAGGTGATTGTAAGTTTTGTTACTTCAGGTGGCACGTATATATCAAGTCAACTCATCTTAAAGGGGACTATTATCAATGAACCAACCTCTCCTTCAATGGGTAAATTTGCATTTTCACATTGGACATATTATGATGTTTTTGAAGGAAAAGAAGAGATTTTTGATTTTGCTAAGCCAATCAATGATCATACAACACTTTATGCACAATATGAGTAAAAATCTATTATGGATGGTTTTATTCTTTTTAAAGGTATCAAAAGTTAGATGTAAAGGCCAGAGTATTTGTCTGATTTTTTATTTTAATCTATTTTCGGATAGACCTTGAAGACGCTTTTGTGCTGTGCTAGAATAAAATTAATTTATATTATAGGAGTAGAATATGGAAAAATACTTTATTTTAAGTACGATTATAATTTCAGCTGTTGCCTTTGTATTTGTTTTTTGGTTATATTTATGGGTATCAAACCAGCCTTCAAGCAATCAAAAAGTTGCTATTATTGGTGAAATGATTCGTAAGGAGGACAATATTTTCTTAAAGAAAGAATATATTGTTCTGGCTAAGTTTACTGGCATTGTTGCGATTTTAATGTTTGTTTTTCTACTGGAACCAATATAGAAAGGCAATATTTTAGGTAATCTAACAATGCTAATTGCTTATGTATTTGGAACTTGTCTTAGTGGTCTTGCTAGTAAGGTTGGAATTCAAGTAGCAACTATTACCAACATAACGACCGCTGAAGCAGCGTAACAGGGATTCAGACCAAGTTTTTAAGTGAGTTTCGAGGTAACGCTGTCATGGAAATGGCTGTTGCTAGAGCATCACTCTTGGTAATTGCGCTGGTATTTTAATAACTAAAAAGGGGTGACTTTAATATTTTAATAAAGTCTTTTTTTATTTAAATGTAAAAAAAAGGAAGAAATAAAAAAAAATATATTCATCTTTTTTTAATAGTGATATAATAATTTTGTATTAGCACATTTTTTAATCTAATAAAAAGTTGAGGGGTTAACTAATTATGAATTTCAAAAAAAAATTTAAGTACAGATTTGATCAGTTATTATCAAAGGGGACGATTTCCCTTGTATTCGCTTTATTCACAGTTACGTTTGTTGCGGTAGTTCTTATCGGCCTAGTTGCATATTGGATAACAAAAAGTCCTGATTCTGCTCTTAGTATGATTTGGGCTAGTTTTATGAAGACATTGGATCCAGGTAATCTAGCCGGTGAAGAGGGAACATTTTTTTACATTTTTTTAATGACAATAGCTACAATAGTTGGAATATTTATCACTAGTATTTTAATTAGTATTATTTCAAGTGGATTTCAAACAAAACTTGAAAATCTTCAGCGGGGAACTTCACAAATTATCGAAAAAAACCATACTTTAATTTTGGGATGGAATGATAATGTTCCCATTATTGTTTCGCAACTAATCGAAGCAAATAAAAGTGTAAAGCATCCTAAAATTGCTATTTTGTCAGAACAAGATATGATGGAAACCTATAATGCGCTAAAACAACTTGTGAAAAGTTTCCACAATACGAAAATAATCATTAGAACAGGTTCTCTTTTTGACAAAAGCAGCTTAGAAACATGTGCGATTGATAGCGCACGTTCGGTAATTATTAGTGATATTGATGACGCTAAGATAGTAAAAACATTATTAGCGATTAAACAAACATCATTTTTCAGTGATACGAAAACGGGACATGTAACAGCTATCTTTACAAATCAAAAGACAATGAGGCTTGCTCAAGAGATGTGTGGAGAAAAACTAGTAGCGCTCCATCTAACTGATTCAACAAATCGCATTATGGCACAAACATGTTTACAACCAGGACTTTCATTGGTGTATCAAGAACTGTTTGATTTTTGTGGTAATGAATTTTATTTTTATAAAAACAGTCAATTGGTTGGTAAAACAGTAGTAGAAGCTATCAATATGTTTAATGATTCTATTCTGATAGGGGTTCATAAGAATAAAAAAACGATAATTAATCCTGATAAAGACATGGTTATTTCTGAAGAAGATGAAATAATTATCATCTCTGAGGATGAAGATAAAATCTTTTTAAATGGTAATCAAAAAATGCAGTATGAAGATAAAATGGTTTTAACACCGCATATTAAAACAAGACCTTTACGAAATATTTTATCAATCGGTTATAACTGTGATACGTTTAGAGTAATTGCAGAATTGTTCCCATATGTTCAAAAAGGAACACATGTAAAATTTTTGGTTCCCCAAGATTTGAACGAGAGATTATTTAAGGAAATAACGAATCAAGATTTAATAGAATATGATGTTGTTCAAGGAGTAACTTACGAACGAGAAACGTTAGAAGCAATTGACTATACGAATATAGATACAATCATAGTATTTGCTAATAGTCATGATAATGGTGAGAGATCAGATTCAGAAACATTATTAACCGTTTTAAATCTAAAGCAAATTGAAAAAGAAAGAAAGTTTAAAGCATCCATCATTATTGAAATTGAGAAAAACGAGAATGAGTTTATTTTGAAATATGCTAGTGTTGATGATTTTATAATCAGTAATGTTTTAGCAAATAAGATGTTATGTCAAATTTCAGAAAATAAACATTTACGAGAAGTTTATCAAGAATTGCTTGGCGATGAAGGTTCAGAGATATATTTAAAGCATGTTGAAGATTATGTCATTTTGAATGAAGAAGTGGACTTTTATACTGTTTCAAAGAGTGCGGTACTAAAAAATGAAATAGCTATAGGCTACAAAAAGAAATCATTATCTGAAAATGGTGGAATTGTTATTAATCCCAAAAAAGATGAAAAAATCCTATTCTCACATGGAGATTGCATTATTTTAATTGCAATAGACTAGAAACAATTTTTGTATTTTTGTTGCTAATTAAATTAACACGAAGCAAAAAAATTGATATTAATAATAAAAGGAGCAAAGAGCTCCTTTTATTGTTATGTGAGAAATAGGTATACCGATTTTATTTTTTATAGGTATATAAAAAGTAGATTATGGTATTGATTAGATACGAATGTTCGTAAAGAAATTAAACATTTCAGTAATGACATACTCTGGGTCTAATGAACAGTCATTGTAGATCCAGTCTTTAAATAGACCAATACCACCATAAATAATAAAATTTCCTATTTCATATTGGATTGATTTATCACTAATTTTATCTTTGTGTTGGCCTTCTAAATAATAATTTAGCTTCATCATTTCATTTTTTAATTTTGTCATGAAAGCAATATCTCCATTATCACTAAAAAAAGCTCTAAAAAGATTTTTGTTTGTTTTTACATAATCTGCAATTTCTAGAAGTGTTTTCGTATAATCATTATTGATTAAATCCAAACGATATTTTTCGATAATTTTTTTTATATCGTTTATAATTTCATCTTCTATTTTGTCGATCATATCAAAAATATCTAGATAATGAAAATAAAAAGTACCTCTGCTTAAATCTGCCTTTTCAGTAATCATCGTAACTGATATTTTGAGAATACTATGTGACTCCATGAGTGATACTAAAGTGTTCTTCAATAATTGTTTGGTTTTTTTAATTCTACGATCCATAATCTTAATTCTCCTTTTTCATAACAATGGTTAATTCAGTAAAAAATGATAGTTATTCAACAACTTTCAAGAAACTGTTTATTCTATTATGACTCATTCTATTATACAATATAATTGTAGAAAAATAAACACTGTGTATAAAAATGAATAAAGAGTATAAATCGGAGGACGTATGTTAAAAAGGTTTAAGTTTTTCATAATTGCAATATTTATTGTTATAACAGTAGTCTGTGGGACATTGATACCAAAAGTTAAAATTAATTATGACACAACAAAGTATTTACCGAAAGACTCCGTAGCGTTACAGAGCTTAAACAAAATGGAGGAAGAATTTTCTCTCAATGGTAGTTTTTTGGTAATGATTTCTTTGGATCATCATATTAGCGAAGCAGAAGCAAATGCGTTTCTTGTTTCATTAACAAAGGAGAATGTAGAAAGTATTTCATATCAAATAAAAGAGAATGACATTTTATTTACTTTTAATTTAACTTATGATGATTATAGTAATGAAAGTCAAAGTATAGTAAAATCGACACTAGAGTACCTAGAGGACTACGAAGCTTACTACTATGGACAAACTTACTTTGTTTATGAATACAATTTATTAATTGCTGAAGAGATGCCTAAAATTATTTTGCTTGTCATTCCTATTGCTATTTTTATTTTGTTTTTAACAACGGCTTCGTTTATTGATCCATTAATATTTATATTAGTCGTTTTAATTTCTGTAATAATCAATATGGGAACCAATTATTTTCTTAAAGATGTATCTTACATGACCAATGCTATAGGAGGGATTCTACAATTTGCGGTTTGTATGGATTATTCGATTATTTTCTTAAATAAATATGAAAAACACAAAGAAAGTGGTGAAATAAATCCACTTAAAAAAGCATGGAAGTCATCGCTAGTTCCTATTATTTCCGCTTCGCTTACTACTGTAGCTGGTTTTGTTGCAATTATGTTTATGAAATATCGAATCGGTTTAGATATTGGTTTGGTATTATCAAAAGGAGTAATCATTACTTTAATAACAGTGATAACGTTATTGCCATGTATTATTGTGATTTTTGATAAGTTGAGAGATAAAACTAGGCATCGCAATATGCTGAAAGCACCTGAATTTCTAACATCATTTATTTTTAAGAGCCGTAAAGTGCTCTCGATTATTGCAATCATTATTATGGGGGTTTGCACGTACTTACAAACAAAAAACATTTTTGTTTATGGGGATAATTCGGTTGCTGGAAATAACGAAGAAATTATGAAAAGTAAAGCGGAAATAGAAGAGGCTTTTGGATTAGTGAATAATATTGTCATACTAGTCCCAAAGGATGAAGAAATGATTGATGTTTTATCTGAACTAGATAAAATGAAGAGCGTGAAACAAATTATAGCTTATGATTATTCATATAGCGAAACTGAACTGATGGAACTAACAACGATGTATAGTGAAAGTATGGAATTTAGTATGCTGTTTCAATTTGTAAATAAAGAACGGATATCTTTTAGAGAAATCAATGATTTGTTTACCTTACTTACAACGCCTTTAGATGTATCAACAATGAAAGTTACATTTGCTCAATTTTTCGGATCAAATATAGATATTAACATAATTTATTTTATGAATGATAGAGAATTAATGACCTTTCAAGAAGTTATGTATGCTTATAATGAATTATTAAACAAAAGTTTTGATGTGGTTAAACCAGATGAAATCAATGCACTTGCAAATATCATGATGGTTGATGTAGATGTTATTAATGGCTTATCATCTTTGATGAAAACAAATACTCTTTCTATATATGATATCATCGCTTTGTTTTCTCAAGAATATAATGCTGTTGAAGCAGTAACATTGTTTGATTTTATCGATGAGAGCAATGTGACAATCATTTATCAAGAAGATCAAGAATTATCAATTTTTGAAATATGTAAGCGGACAATGGATTATTTTGAAGAGTATTTGGATGCTGACACGCAACTTTTATTAACAGAAATTATTGGCATGGAAGATCAAATGACAAATTTCAAGATGCAAATTGAATCTCTAACATCTTTAAATAGTTATCTAGCAACTATTGACATTTCTTTCATCAATAAAATGTTTCTTAGTGATCATTATCAAAGAATGATTTTAGTAACAAATTTAAAAGAAGAAGCAGAGGAATCGATTCAGGAAGTAGAAGCAATTAAGGCACAACTCGCCAGTCACACAACAGAGTATTATTTGATATCTTCTACTGCAACATTGCAAAACATAAAGCAAACATCGGAGAATGATTATTTATATGTAACAATTATATCTATTATTTTAATTGTAATAATTATTGGCTTGGCATTTAAATCGTTTATCATTCCGTTCATTTTAGTTTTTTTGATTGAAGGAGCAATATTTATTAATATGGCTATTCCTGCAATTTTTGGTAATGAATTACTATATATTGGTTATTTGATTGTTGGATGTATCCAATTGGGGGCCACGATTGACTATGGCATTTTGTTGTGTCATCACTATGTTGATTTGCGAAAAGAACTAAATGTTGAGCAAAGTATGAAACAAGCAGTGAGAGAAGCATTCCCTTCTATCCTTACATCTGGATTGATTCTATCGGGATGTGGGTTAATGCTTTATTTTGTTTCAAATGTTGGGGTTATTTCTGCTTTGGGTCGCTTGATTGGATTAGGAGGAATGATCTCTATGACTGTAGTTTTAACCGTCTTACCACAATTCTTAGTTTTATTAGATAAATTCGTAATCAGAAAGCAGAAAAAAATTGATAATCATGAAAGTAATTAGCAAGAAAAATACGATTAATATTAAATAATCTTGGATATTTATGATGCTATGGTGTATAATTGTGAGGTATGTAATCATTGTATTTTAACATTGTAGGTAGAGATATGGAAAATGAAAAGCAAAAAGAGATTATGAGAATTATAAAGTTTACTGTTTTTTCTATTTCTGCTGGTATCATTCAAATTGCTTCATTTACAATCATGGAAGAAGTGTTTAAGCTTACGTATTGGCCAAGTTACCTAATAGCATTATTGCTATCAATCGTTTGGAACTTTACTATTAATCGTAAATTTACCTTTAAGTCGGCAAATAACGTACCAATTGCAATGATGAAGGTATTAGCATATTACGCTGTTTTTACTCCCTTGTCAACCTGGTGGGGAGATGCGCTAACAAAAGCTAGTTGGAATGAATACTTGGTTTTAGGCGGAACGATGTTAATTAACTTCATTACAGAGTTTTTATACCAACGCTTTTTTGTGTTTGGGAAGACCCTTGAATCGGCAGTTGTAAATAAAGAATGAACATTTTAAAAAGGAAAGGAAACTTTCCTTTTTTTGTTGACATTAATAATACTCTTTGTTATAATAATGTAAAGCTAGCTTTCCAAAAGAGGTGATATATTGAAAAATTGTTTAGAAAAGCTGCGACAAGAAAAAGGAATAAAGCAGGAAGACCTAGCAAGAACCATGAAAGTATCAAGGCAAACGATTGGTTCTTTAGAAAATGGGAGATACAATCCATCAATCATATTAGCATATAAGTTGGCTAATTATTTTAATTTAAGAATTGAAGATATTTTTATCTATGAGGAGGAAAACGATGAAAACATTTAGTAAAACATATTTTGAAATTTTATTTATCTTGGGATTACTGTTGTCTATCTTAGTAGCTTTTGACCGTGGATACGATTTCTTTCCCGACTTTATAAGTGGGATGTTTACTAGTATGTCAATAGTTTTAATAGTGATTGCTGGTATTGTGAAACATAGCAGGATACTACAAGCAAAATTGCAAATTTCTAGTACTGATGAAAGATTACAAGCCATTGAAGGACGTGCATCTGTAATAACACTTTATGCAATAATGATAGTCAATGTTATTTGCATTGTCACCTTTGGTTTTTTTGGGGAACCCTATCTATATATATCATTGGTGTTAGCCTTGATTATGTTGATTGCTATAATAATTTTATTGATTACAAAATTGGTTCTAACAAAAAAAATGTAATTGGACTATTAATAAAGAGAGAGGAAGGAAAATACAAAAATTTATGGATAAAGGCTATATTGTTAGGGAAAATGGACCAGCCTATTTTACTTCAGATATGGATAAAACTGTAAAGTGGTTTGAAGAAGTTTTGGGTTGGTATAGTGAAATCGATGGACGCAACCATGGGGTGCAAATACATGTACAATTACTACAATAGATGGTTCAATCATCAATGTGTTTGAGTAAAGGGGGTTAAGTTATGGAAAAGATTTATGTTTTTGGTGGTGGAGAGCTTTCACAAAAGCAAACATTACCTCTCGATAAATTAGTAGTAGCATCACTAAACAAACAAAAACCAAAGGTTTTATTTGTTCCAACAGCATCTCATGATGCTGATGGTTATATTGCTTCATTTAAAAGAGTCTACGAATCTTTGGGATGTGTTGTTGATAGCCTTCAATTAACAAAAGAAAAAAACACATACTCTATCATGAAAGCAAAGATTTTAGCAGTAGATTTAATATATGTTGGTGGTGGAGATACTCTTTTTATGATGAAGACATGGAAAAAGTTAAAAGTAGATAAATTACTCATCCAAGCCTATCATAAAGGGATAGTCTTAAGTGGATTATCAGCGGGTGGGATTTGTTGGTTTGACTATGGTTATTCTGATTCACTAATCATTGAAGGTGGTTATGATTATACTTATGTTGAGGGTTTACATTTAATTAAAATGGATCATAATCCCCATGCTAACGAGGAAAATCGGCAAGGATTTTTAGATTCTTTCAAGCAAAGAAATAAAACCGCAATTAGTATGGATAATTTGACACTAGCATATTTCGAAGACGGGGATTTTAAAGCTGGTTATAAATGTGTTAATGATGCGAAAGTGATGCTTGTTGAAAGTAATAAAAAAGAAATAAAATGTAATGAACTAGAATTAGAATTTGTACAAGAATAACCAGTATCTATATTATGGAGTGAATACTATGTTAATTGGAAGATTGAAAAATGAATTTATGAAACAAAGCCTCTATATCAAAGAGAATGATATCAACTATATATAAGTGATGAATTGGATATTATTATTATATCTTCAATGAGCAAGGTAGACTATATTTCTTTTATTGCAGACTGTACAATAGATAGAATACAAATGAAAAAGCTATATCCTGAGTAAAATGCAGAAGTATTATTCGTAATAGGTGGTCTGAAATTATTTACTATTACAATAATAAAAATGGTCTTTTCATGAAAAAATTTGAAACACGTTGTAAGCTATTGGGAGTAGCTTACTTTTTTTATGTAAACGCTTTAAAAAAATCTTGAATATGCAAAAAGAATATGCTAAAATTAAAGGTGATATAAGAATAAAGAATAAGGAGAGATTATGGGAAAGTATATTCAAAAGAATTTAACAAAAAACGAAGAAATTATTCTTGAAGCTAAAATTAGCAAATTACCTCTTATCAGTGCATGGATTACGGGAATTCTATTTTGTTGGTTACTTCTAATTCCTTTTTTTAAAGCGATTCAAAAAACGATTAAATATCGTAATACTATTTTAGGCTTTACCAATAAACGTGTCATTGGTAAGCAGCGAGGAAATAAAACTATTACACTAGATGCTCCTTTAAATAAAGTGCAAAGTGTTGGAACAAGCAACACATTTTGGGGTAGAGTGTTTAATTATGGGGATATCACGATTAGAACTGCAGCAGGTGAATTTAAATTTGTTTCTGTTAAGAAATTTGATGATTTTAAAATGGCACTGATGGAACAAATAGACAAATATGAAAATGATAAAATCCAAGAACAAGCAAAAGAAATGGCAAAAGCAATGCTTGCTGGTATGGGAAATAGATAGATTATGATAGGATGTGAAAAACACATCTCATTTTTTAGTCATACACATTGACAGCCATCAATGTAAGTGGTATAATTAATTATCATGTAAAAGGATAAGCTATGAACAATCAAGAGTTTTTAAATAAATTAAAAGTAATCAATGACCCCACAAGGTTAACAATTATACAACTACTTGCTAAAAACAAAGTAATGTGTGCCTGTAAGATTTTAGAAGAACTTAACATCACGCAAGGAACATTGTCACATCATATGAAATTGTTGGCTCGTACTGGTTTAGTTGGTTGCTCACGTGTAGGAAAATGGTGTCATTATACTTTATTAACAGAAAATTTTAAGGATATAATTGAATTTCTTGATAAAATATATGGATAATAAGCTTATAACAAGCTTATTATTTTTAGAAGATGCATTGATAACTATCAATATGAAAGGATTGTTTCAAGGTGAGGTTCATGGAAGATAAAAAAATACCAATTCCCAAGAAAAAACGGGGACTAGTCATAGCGTTAAGTATTCTTTTTATAATTGTTGTCATAAATTTATTGGTGGGTTTGATTTGGGGAATGGATGCCGTCAAAGGAATTTGGGATTTTATCAGCAGCCAGATTTTAGGAATGAAATGGCTAAATGTTAGTGTTGGGAAATTGTTGTCATTCATTGGTGGTGATTTTACTCCAGGAACTTGGCAAAACACGGCGATTGACGCACTACACTTTTTCATTTATGACTTTATTAAAATTGGAATTTTACTTTGTGTATTGATTTTTTCAGTTTCCTATATCCAATCTTATTTTCCTCCAGAAAAAACAAAAAGGATTCTTGGTAAATATAAGGGAATAGGGGCTAATTTT
>JAQUVC010000070.1 GCA_028693535.1 Bacilli bacterium | reverse complement strand
AATGAGTGGCTATTGGAAGTGTTCAAGAAGAATAAAATTAAAAGTATTTTGCTTAAACTTTAGCGGACCGTGTCTAGGTATTATTGAAGAGAAAGAAAAGGAGTAGCAAATGAGTAGACTATTTGTTTTCTTTTTATCTTTCATGTGATCCCTCCTGCATACACTTATATTGTATCAAAGTACAGGTTTTTGGTATCAATTCAGAAAACATCTGCATCTAAAAAAAGGCAGAAATAGATTTAAGTGATTTTCAAATTAGTTATACGTATATTTTCGTATGGTAGATAAAAAAGGAGTGGATGAAAATTATGCAACTTGATCGTTTTTCACAAGAAACTATTGATAAATTGGGACATTACGTCTACAGGTTAATAGATCCTAGAAATGGCAACACTTTTTATGTTGGAGTCGGAAAAGGGAATAGAGTTTTTGACCATGTAAAAGGTGCTGTCAAATACAAAGGTGAAGATAATTCTATTTCATTAAAAGCGGGAACTATTAACGATATTCGCTCATCTGGATTGGAAGTTATTCACGTAATTCAAAGATATGGTATGTCAGAAGAAACAGCATTTGAGGTTGAAGCTGCATTGATTGACAGTTATCCTGGGCTTACAAATAGTGTAAGTGGACATTATTCTTCTGAAAGAGGGATTATAAGTGCTTATGAAATATAGTATCAAACCAAGCTATCAGTATTTGACGAACCTAAAGATATTAAGTACATGATAATTAAAACAAAAGCATGGAAAAATGATGGATGGGCTTCTGAAATGGAAAACCCAGTTTATGAAGCTACAAGGTGGTCTTGGGTAGTTAGTCTTAGTAGTGTTAAAGATTATAAATATGTTTTATCAGTGTATGATAGTGTTGTGGTTGAAGTTTTCGAAGTTGAATCGTGGCATGAACGTACAGATTCAAATAGAAAGTATTTCACTGGTAAACTAGCACCTGAAGCTATTCGTTCTATATTTAAGGACAAGCGAATACCAGACAGATTCACTAAAAAGGGTCAATCTAATCCAGTATTATATAGTCACAAAAAAATAAAGTAGATACGAACACATGAATAATATAGACAGAATTTTAGACGATTTTGAAGAATATTGTACAAATGAGATAGTGTCTGGAAAAGCAAGGTCATACAAATTAGCAATTATATACCTTTGCGATTACTTAAAGATAACTCAATTTGACAACGAGTTTATTGCTAAGATAGAATACACTGCTAATGAATTGAAAGATTATAACAGTAGCACATATAAAGAAGTCCTTTCATTTTTAACGAAGAGAAGACAGTCTTCATATTTATTAAAAGGATGGATCAATGCTGGAGTCAATCAATTTTTAAGATTTATGAATTAAATATAATACCTTGGTACAAAGGGTAATACAGGCTTGACCTGTAAATAAAATGGCAAATGCCAGAAGGAGATACTTATGAAAAGTATTGAAATTAAAGTACCAAGGAATTTGATTCAAAAGTTTTACCCACATCCTGAACCATATGGTGATGGAAACTATGTTGTTGATTTAATCAACAGCATGTACACTGATGTTTTTTATAGAGAAGAAGGAGACTTTGTCACCATTACAAATGACAGCAAATTGATCTCTTATCTTAAAAAGAATCAGATTAAGTCAAGACATTACTTTTTCAGAAATGGAGTCTATTCATTACTTATTAAAGAGGATATTGATAATCAGAACATCAAAGATTGGGAACTTGTTTCACCAATCCTTGTTAAATTAGAGATGCCTGAAGAACACAATCTACCTAATGAATTTATGTTTTGTTTTTATTGGATTGAGGTTGGATATGCAACTATAGTAGATAGAACAATGACTCTTAGAGTATATGAGAAGAATCTGATACACATGATAGACATTAGTGTTGCTATAGATTTAATCATTGAGTCAATAAAAAACACAACTAATTGATATTGACAGCCTTGTTAAGCCATATTTACAAGGATGCTAAAAATCAGTTAAGGGTGCTAAAAAAAATCATGGGGTGCTAATTTGTATTAAAATAGGTAGCATCACACATATTGAATGAATAGGTTTGATACAATATCAAACATCAAATATTTGCTGGCGGATAGGGAGATTTTTCCTTTCCGCCAGTTTTCATTAGATCAGTAGTAGTCGGATTTTAGGCTAATTGCTGGTCTTTTTTTTATTTTATATTCAACTTTTGAACGATTACTCAACAATTGAACGATTAGGGCTAGTTTTGAACGATTACTCAACAATTGAACGATTAGGGCTAGTTTTGAACGATTACTCTACTTTTGAACGATTTGATAGTTTTCACTCTATAAAACATGAGGACTATAATTGTCTAAAGAAAAAAAAGAGTCAATTTTCATATCAAACGGAACGGTTTTTGTTGCCTTTTTTTAAATTTTAATGTATAATAAACGTATAGAATTTTATAAAAAGGAGGAATACTTTGTGAATAAAAAACAATATTCGTCTTCAATTAAGAAAACGCCATTCAAATATATTATTACAAAAAAAATAGCAAAGTTAATGCTTGATGGTTTTGATCGTAATGAAATTTATAAAAAATGTTTTGATGAGAACTATATTGAGATAGATTCTACTCAGCGACGTAAAGAAGTTACAAACGTTATTTATGAAAGACTATTAGAACTAGATAAATACTTACTAGAATGGTTTTACAATGGAGATGTCATAACTTCTAAATTTTTATTAGTATATGCGATAGCTAAGAATGATCCATTATTTTTTGATTTTATGTTTGAAGTTTATAGAGATGCATTACTAAAAGAAAAAAATTATATTTCTATTGATGACTTTGATATTTTCTTCGAGTCAAAAAAAGAAATAAACAATGTAGTAGCTGGATGGGGACATTTTACAATAGATCAATTATCCAAAGGATATAGAAATATATTAGTTGAATCCGGATTAGGACACAGAATGAAAAGAAATATTGTTGCTGATAAAGCTATGATTCATCCCAACGTGGAAGAGCATATAAAATTAATTAAAGATACTGAATATCTACAAGCGTTGCTAGGGGAGGATAAATAATGAAAGAAAGAAGTTTAGTTGATCGTTTCATTGAGTTTGAAGATAGAATGATTTCTGTTGAATCGCTAACTAAGTATGGAACGGCAAATGACTTAAAGTTTTACATTTTCGATTACAATCCTCAAGATGAAATTACTATTAGAAGTGAAGTAAAGAAAATCAAAGGAAGAAATCCAAATATTGTTGAGTTTGATTTATATGAAATGATGTTAGAAATCATTGAAGAACAAGGCTATACACAAGATGTAATTTTAGCTGAAAAAGATTATGAAAAACAACACTTACTATCTGAGATATTCCAACCAATTTTATCTGTTGAAGAAGATGATAATGATTTCCTTAATAAGTTTAAGGAAGTAAAAGATGATGGGACTAAAATTATATTAGTAACTGGTGTTGGTAAATCATACCCAATTATTCGGAGTCACACAATATTAAATAATTTACAAAATATTTTTAGACGAAATCCGGTTGTAATGATGTATCCTGGTAGATACGAAACAAAAAAAGCAATGACTTTAAGACTATTTGACAGATTAGATGATGATAATTACTATAGAGCATTTCCATTAGTTGAAAGGAGATTAACCAAATGATTATTAAAGATTTATTTAAAAAACCTATTGATAGAAGTATTCAAGGTGTTGTAACGATTGGTAATGAAGATATCGATCAAAAGTGGATGGAATTAGATGAGTATGTATGCACTGAAGAAATTATAAAACAATTTAGGATATTTTTTAAAAAATACCGAGAATCTATTGTAAATCCAACTGAAAAAATGGCAGCTTGGATTACCGGTTTTTTTGGATCTGGTAAATCTCACTTTCTTAAAATTTTAGGTTATATTCTAGAAAATGAGACTGTTAATGGGGTTCATTCTGTAGATTTCTTTAAAGAAAAGATTCATGATCAAATGCTTTTAGCAGATATGGAAAAAAGCGCAACAGCTAACAATAAAGTTGTTCTTTTCAATATAGATTCAAAAGCAAAATCTGACTCAAAAAATAAAACACAAGCAATTATGGATATTATGCTTAGAGCATTTAATGAATCTATTGGATATTGTGGGGATAGACCTTGGGTAGCGGATTTAGAAAGAATGCTTGATGAAGAGGATTTATTAGATCAATTTGTTGCGAAATTTGAAGAATCTTCAAAACGCGAATGGAAGACAAATAGATCTAAGGCTGCCCTCAATAAAAAACATATTGTGGATGCACTTGTTGAAGTTAGAGATGTCCCTAGGGAAGATGCTGAAAAATATGTGGAAGACCAAATTATTAATTACACAAACTCAACAGAAGAATTTGCAAAAATTGTAAATTCATATTGTAAGAAGAATAAAACTAGAGTTGTTTTCTTAATGGACGAGGTTGGCCAATTTATTGGAGATAATACACAATTGATGTTAAACCTTCAAACATGTGTTGAGGATTTAGGAAAATATTGTCGTGGTCAAGCTTGGGTTGTTGTTACATCTCAACAAGAACTAAAAGCTATGATTGATTCAACCAAAGATAAACAACAAGAATTTTCAAGAATTCAAGCAAGATTTGATACACGTATAGTATTATCGGGTGCAGAGGCTGGAGAAGTTATTAAAAAACGTATTCTTGATAAAAAAGAAACAGCTATTGATCCATTAAAATCCTTATATGATGGTAGTGCAAATAAGATATCTAATTTAATCATGTTTGAAGGAACTCCAACTTGGAGTGGTTACAAAGGTGCTGATGAATTCAAAGATGTTTATCCATTTGTACCATATCAATTTGAATTATTACAGAAAGTTTTCACGGCTATTCGAGAACACGGAATGTCTGAAGGTAAACATTTAGCTCATTCAGAACGTTCTTTACTATCGGCATTCCAAGATTCAGCGAAGAAATTTGCAGAATCAAATACAAATATTCTTGTTCCATTTGATAGTTTTTATTTAACAATTGAACAATTTATCGATTGGGATATCAAAATTGTGTTTTCATCAGCAGAAAATAAGCCCACATTAAATGACTTTGACATAAGAGTTCTTCGTGTGCTATTCATGATTCTTCATGTAAAAGAAATGCCAGCAACACTTAATCGTATTGCTACTCTTTTAGTTGAGTCAATTGATGAAGATAAATTAATATTAAAAAATAAGATTGCCGAGAGTTTGAAACGCCTTGAAAAAGAAACGCTCATCCAAAAAAATGGTGATGAATATGATTTCTTAACAAATGCTGAACAAGATGTTAATAAGCAAATTAATCAAGTTGACTACAACGAAGGAGAAGTGAAAAGAACAGTTCTTGAAATAGTCTATGATAAGGTATTTGAACTAACTAAATTTAGATACAAAAACCGTTATGACTTTTCTTTAAATAGATTCGTTGACGATGAGAATAAAGGTATCAATGCTGCTGATAACATTACGATTAAAGTATTAACTAATTTCATGGGAATGTCTGATACGACATCATTTGCTGCTGAATCAGCAAGAACTGGTGCTTTAGTGATAGATTTAACTCAAGGTGAGTTCATACCTGAACTTATTAGAGCGAATAGAATTTCAATCTTTAAACGAAATAATAGCGCAACTATGACAGTTACAATGGCCGAAATTATGGCTAAAAAATCTGCTGAACTTTCTGAAAGATTAAGACGTGCTGAAGATATCATTCGTGAAGCATTACGTAGTGCAACAATTTACTATAATGGCAATGCTTTATCTATTAAAGAAAAAGATGGAAAAGATCGTCTTACAGAAGCATTGAACGAAGTTGTAGAACAAGAATATTATCAATTAGGGCTGGTAAGCTATTTCTATAATGAACAAAAAGATGTTCTTAGCGT
>JAQUVC010000069.1 GCA_028693535.1 Bacilli bacterium | reverse complement strand
AAAAATCAAACGAAGAAACAAATAAAAAGATCCACTTAATCTAAAGCAGATCTCATCTTTTCAACCATTCTAACAATCTTTGATATTCTTCACTTTTTCGATATTCACACAAATCTTTATCGTTTTCAATATCCTTTATTATTTGCTGACAGCCACTAATTGCATAATAAATACAGTTTGTCGCTTCACTAAAATTTTCTATTAAAGCATAAACACATCCTAAATTATACCAACAATAATAATTTGCTTTATTTTGAGCGATTCCTTGTAAATAGTATAACTTCGCTTGTTCATAATTCTGATAAATATCTTTATAAATGAGCCCTAAATTATAATAAGCCTGATAATAACCATCTTTTTTACTCGTTTCTTGGTGATAAAATTTGATCGCTTCTTCATATTTTTCTAAACGAGCATAAATCACCCCCATATTATAAGCGACCATTTTCATGTTTGCATCAATTGCATAGGCATTATTCGTATAAAGCAATGCTTCTTCAAGTCTATCTTGGCTTTCATAAATAGAACCAAGATTTAGGTTTGCCCAAAAATGATTTGGTTTTAATGCTATTGTTTTTAGATAATAATCTTCAGCGTTTTTTTCATCTTGATTGAGTTCATAAAGACGTGCTAAATCAAATAGTATGTCTACATTAAAAGGATCAAATGTGAGTGCTATCTGCAAGTTTTCAATCGCAGGAGGATAGTCTTCATGTTCTTCATACCAAAGTCCCATTCCATAAAATCCACGTGCATTTTGAGTATCCATTGCCATCACTACCCGAAATGTTTCATAGGCCAAAGAATAGCTTTTCACTTCAAGATAAAGAAATCCCAAATCAAGCAAATCATCGATATCAGAATCAATGTGAAATGCTTCTTGATAGAGAGTAATTGCTTCTTCAATTTTGTTTTCACGAACCAACTCTCTTGCTTTGGTGATTAATGCATGATATTTACTCATACCACCAAATAAACAACCAATACCGAAAGCAAATTATTCAAAAAATGGATTCCAATCGGTACAAAGATATTTCGATTCGATTTATAATAACTATATGTAATAACCAAAGCTAATGGTAAATATTGGAAAATGTAGATTAAATTGTCACCACTAGAAACATGAATAAATGAAAATAACAATGTTGAGGCGATGATGGCGACAATGGGTTTTAATTTGAATTTTTCTTCTATTGTTCCAAATAATAGTTTTCTAAATAAAATTTCCTCAACAAAAGGAGCGAATAAGACAACACTAATAATCATTGGAATCTTAGCATTCCCATATAAAGCCGCATTGATGACCTCTTGATTATCTGATGTCCCTGTAATTCCAAAAAATTCATAAACTGTTGCAACAATCGCCGTTAACACATAACATGCGACCATACCTAAAACAATATATGTCATACTTTGTTTAAACTTAGATGTAAATTTTTTCCAGTCTTCGCGAAAATCATTACGTAAAACATAAACGAAGAACCCAATCAATGGCAAATTAAACATCATTTGAACCATGGATAATATTTCTGCATAATAGGGATTATCCTCATCAAAAACACTAGCCAAAGGACTACTATCAACAATCGATACCGCCATTAATGTACTATATATATAAATAAATGTTAACAATAAATATAAAAACATGCCCAACAATAATGCTATAAAATAAATATCCCCTTTTTGTCTTTTCTCACCATTCATAAAATCACCAATAACTCCTTATAAATTAAATTTATTATATCATATTTCCCGATTTTCCCCAAGGAAAGAATAAAAAAAGTGAATTAGCATTCACTTTGGTATTTTAATATTTCTTCCACTTTTTTAACACTATTTAAATCGTTAATTCCTAGTAAACACTTGCAATCTTCAACAACAAAGGTATCAACATTGTAATCATTGGCTAGGATCTCTACAATATCCGTTAAATAATATTCATTCTTTTTATTATTGTTGTTTACTTTCGTTAATGCCGCAAATAATAATTTCATATCAACACAATATAACCCACTATTTACTTCTCTAATGTCCAGAATTTCTGGAGTAGCATCCGCCGCTTCAATTATTTTTTTAATTTTTCCTTGCTCACGATATATTCTACCATAGCCATCAGGAGTATCTAGCATGGTCGTAACGATTGTTAAATCATTCTGCTGCTGTTGATGATAATGGATTAATTTTGTGATAATTTTATCATTGATTAATGGCATATCTCCAGGGAATATTAAACATAATCCTTCTTTGCCTTCTAAACTTGATTTTGTACACATAACCGCATTAGCAGTTCCTAATTGTTCTTCTTGTAATACATATTCAACTGTTCCGTTTAGTACGCTTTTAATGTATTCTTTTTTATATCCTACAACAACTAAAATTTTATCAATACCACTTTTCTTGCAACTATTGACAATATATTCTACCATTGGTGTTCCATTAATAGGATAGGCACACTTTGGTAAGTCCGTTTTCATTCTGGTGCCTTTACCGGCAGCTAGTATAATCGCATACTTCATCATTATTACACCCCTTAGAAATAATATTACGATAAAATCCTTACTGCATTATCCTTGAATATTCTTTGACCATAATCCTGACCAAATTTTTTCACGACCATATTATACGCTTTGTTCATCCAATTTTGGCGTTTCTCATGAATATCACTAGCAACAAAATCGACCAGTTTTTCATTCAACAACGCAAAAACAAATTTTTTTAGCTTTGCTCCTTCTTTTCCCACAAGACTTGAAGCATTGACTTGAATAAATCCCCCACTATTTTTTATTTCCTTCACTGTTTCTAAATCAAGATAGCGATAACGCTCAATATGAGCAATAATCGGTATATATCCTTTTAGAACAGCAACATATGCAATTTCACTTATGTCAATTTTATCCGTGTAAGAAAACTCTAATAAAATAAAGTTGCTGTTATTAAGCGTTATTACGACACCACTATGAAGCAGTTCCATTACTTCTTCATACTTGCGGCAATAAATTTCTTGCCCTAAAAATAACCTGACAGCTTTTTCTTGAGCTTGTTCTTTCAACATCATAAACTGCTTTGTGATCTCTTCCATATTCGCTGAAAAGATATTCTTGCGATAATGTGGTGTACAAATAATGTCCGTTATCCCTTGGTTCATTGCTTCATCTATCATTCTTAGTGATTGTTCAAAACTTGAGCTTCCATCATCAACAAATGGAATAATATGGCTATGGATATCAATCATATCTGTTATCCTAAAACTTATTCATCTTTATACTTATAGCCGTAATATTTATAGGAAGAATACTCGTAATATGAATTTGATTTCTTTGGATCATAGAACGTAAAAACAGCTCCCATGATATCAACATTATTTAAACGCAATTGATTCACCGCTTCTGCGACCTGTTTTTTCTTTGTCTTACCATAAGCAATTAAGAACAATACTCCATCGGATAATTGAGAAATATGAATATAATCGCTAATCAATAAAACTGGTGGACAATCGATTAAAACGAAATCAAATTCCTTTCTAAGTTCTTGAAAGAAATTTTTCATTTTATCGCTAGTTAAAATAATAGAAGTATTTTGAATTTCACTACCCCGATTGATCAATGTGACATTTTCATAAGAAGTTTTTTTGTATAATTCTTCTTTAGAAATTCTTCCAACCATATAATCGGTTATTCCCTTACTATTTTCAACATGAAATAGGCGATGTAACCGCGCCTTACGAAAATCTAAATCGATAACGCAAACTTTTTTTCCGCTTAATCCTAGTGCTATTGCAATATTTCCTAGCGTTGTTGTTTTCGCTTCATCACCAACGGATGATTCTATTTGAATGACTTTTTTCTTACCATCAATTCCATAATATAAAATATTATCTTTTAATCGAACATATGATTCTTTTAAGGATTCATTTCCTTCTACTCCAAAAATAATCGCATCATGTCGATCTAAAAACTCAATCTTGTTATTAAATAAACTCATTTTTTACTACCTCCATCAACTTGGATACTTGGTAATAATGCTATTATCTTAATATCAAACATTTGTTCGAATTCTTCTTTAGAAGTAAATGTATCTTCTACCAAATATTTTATTAAAACAATTCCAAATGATAGAATTAGCCCTAGTAAACTACTAATAATCAAAACCGTTAAGGCTCCCCTTGAGCCTGTTGCCTCATAAGCATATTCCATATCAATTAATTTATTTGCTAGTACGCTATACTTATATTCGCCATCTTCCATGATATTGGCTGCTTCGATTGCTTTGTTCAATATCGTGTTGGCCAATGTAACTGCTAAGTCATGGTCGCCTGCTTTGGCTTTTATTCTTAGTATTAAAGAGTTGGTTGTCACTCCCACAGTGACAGAATTAACGATTTGCTCTTTTGTAAGATTATAATCGCTTAATTCTTCCTTAACCAATTCAATAACTGATTCAGATACAATAAAATCTTTAAATGTATTGATTAGATAGTTCGAATATAGATAATCTTGATAGCCATTTGTCGTCGATGTACTACTCTCTGCCATAACTATCGCGGTAGCATCAGCAGCATATGTTGTCTTCCGAATGCCAAACCCATAAATTGCTCCACCTAAAATGAAACAAAAAATAATAATTAATATCATAAGTAAATTCTTCTTCGCAAGAAAAAACAAATCGCTTAGCGATAACCCTTTTTCTTCAAAGCTCTTCTCATTAACCATACGCTCTCCCTTTATTACAAAACTCACTCTATTATATCATAACTGTTTATTTAAATCTAGGATGATTCCTTTATTTTCAAGAAAAAAACTCTTCCTCATAATTTAAGTCTTTTAAAGCTTGATTAATCAACGCCTTAATTTCTTTTTCCTTGCTTTCAATTTCTTTCACAAGCTTAATCTGATTCCGTGCCCGTTCTAGATTATGTTTTTCATGATTGATTCTAAAATAGGTATCACCATCTAAATAATCGTGCAAGAATCGCATGGCAATTTCACAAGTAATAATTAAATACCCATCATATAATGATTTGGCTTCTTCTGGCCATAGGATATCTTTGACTTCACTTAAAAATCCTCTCGTAAATTGATCGATCAGTTTTAAACTAATCCTAACTTTGTCTAAATCCACTTCGTCTTCAGCAGCAATAGATGCACCAATGCGAAGCGCATCGCCATAATCAAATAAAATTGAGCCCTTCATAACCGTATCTAAATCAATCAAGCAAAGTGCTTTCCCTGTTTTCTCATCTAAAAGAACATTGCTCAATTTTGTATCGTTATGCGTTACCCGATGAGGAATGATTTTCTTTTCCAGCTTCGAGGTAATGTCAGCAAAAAAAACACTATGCTGATGCATAAACGCAATTTCCTCTTGACATTCTTGAACACGATTACAGCGATCTAGTTTAATGACATCGAGAAATTTTTCGTATCGGTAAGGGGTATCATGAAAATGGCGAATCGTGTCATCCAAAATTCTCGTGTGAAAGTCACTCAAAAGAAACTGAAATTCACCAACGGCTTTTCCCACTTCATAAAACATCTCTTCTGACTCAATAATTTCGTAGGTTTTTGAACCATTTATATATTGCATACAACGCCAATATCTATTTTTATAAATAACCAAATCTTGCCCCAACCGACTTGTAACGATATTTAGAGTTGCTCTATTAGGATCTCTTCCTTCATAGATGAGTTTTTTCTTAATGTACTCCGTTACTTCTTTAATGTTGTGCATCATACCGAATGGGCTATTAAAAACATGCGTGTTAATTTCTTGTAAGATATAATTACACTCTGGCATTACGACCAAATATGTCTTGTTGATATGGCCACTTTCGATTTCCTTAATCTCCACAATTTTTTGTGAATTTAGAAACTCTTCAGCAACCTTCCGTAAGTCATGAGGTATTTCTTTATTATTCATA
>JAQUVC010000068.1 GCA_028693535.1 Bacilli bacterium | reverse complement strand
AAAGCGATTGAATATACACGGCAGCAAATAATCAAGCATCCTCGCACTAGCGAAGGAAATTTTTGGCACAAAAAAATATATCCTAATCAAGTCTGGCTCGATGGCTTATATATGATGATGCCTTTTTATATTCAATATGAAAAATACTTAAACAACAAAAAGAATTATAAAGATATTGTTGATCAGTTTAGAAATGTCCGTTTACGAATGTTTGATGAAAACAAAAAACTATATTATCATGGATATGATGCAACAAAATCAATTTTTTGGGCTGATAAAAACACAGGCCTATCTCAATCCTTCTGGCTAAGAGCTATGGGATGGTTTATTGTTGCTTTGGTTGATGTAATTGAGTATTTAGAAGAAACAGATATTCATGAAAAGCTAACCTTAACTAACATATTCACTGAAGCAATTGATGGTATCTTGCAATATCAAGATCAAAAAACAAAAATGTTTTATGATGTTGTTGACAAACAAACTCACCTTGGTAACTATTTAGAAACAAGTGGTAGTGCAATGATTGCTTATGCTGTTTTGAAAGGTACACGCTTGGGGCTTCTTAATGATACCTACTCCCAACGAGGAATAGAAATTTTCGATGGAATCTGCCATCATTTCTTACAAGAAGATGATGGTGATTTAAATCTTTTAAATATCTGCTTGGTGTCTGGCTTAGGTCCTGAAAACAATTTGCGTCGTGATGGCACATTTGAATATTACATTTCAGAGCCTATTGTTGAGAATGATGCCAAAGGAGTTGCTCCTTTCATTATGGCTTATGTGGAACGAATTCGCCAACAAAAAAACCAGATTTAATTGATCTGGTTTTTATTTGTTTTTATAAACCAATAATGATATAATTTAATCGGTGATAATATGATAATAAAGACTGTAACACCCCAAGGAATGTGTGGAGGAGTTGCTTCCGCAATCAAGCAAATCGAAACAATCTTACAAAACCCCGAAACACCAAAACCCATTTACATGTTAGGGTCGCTTGTTCATAATAAAATAATTGTCAAGCAATTTCAAGAACAAGGCATTATTGTCCTTGATGGTAATAAAAAAGAAGCCGCTATCGAATCAATTTCGTTTGGTACAATCATTTTTACTGCGCATGGCATCAGCGACAAAATTTATGATTTGGCTTTTAAAAAGGGCTTAAACATCATTGATACTACTTGCCCTAAAGTTTTAAAAACGCATAATATTATAAAAGCCAAACTCAAAGAAGGATATCATATTCTATTTTTAGGGGTGAAAGGGCACCCCGAAACAGAAGGGATTCTTGGTTTATCGGAAAAAATTCAACTGATTGATGAAAATGCCGATATTCTTCCAATAAATTACAAAACACTGCTAATCAATCAAACAACGCTTCCCTATAAACAAGTGCAAACGCTATATGAAAAAATAAAAGCCAAACATCCTTTCGTAGAACTAGCTGACGAAGTTTGTAGTGCTACACGCCAAAGACAAAAAGCGGCACTTAAGCAAACCAAAGGTGCTGACATTTGTTTGGTTATTGGGGATGTAATGAGTAATAATTGCCAAGCATTAAAAAAAATTATCGAAGACGAAAATAAAATTACAACGTATCTTATTGAGAAAATAACTGATTTAAAAATGATTGACTTCAAAAATATAAATGTGATTGCGATTACTTCTGGTGCTTCGACACCAAAAACAATAGTAGATGACATTATCAACGAATTAAAAACAAATAAATAAAGCCATCAATGATGATTCAGAGTGTTGACTTTGTCAACACTCATTTTTTCATATTTGTAAATATTGTCTAGGTAGAGATTTATTTCATATATACCTCTTTTGTGGGGATAAACAGCTATAACATGCTGTCTTTTATATCTTGTATGGGAAAAATAAAAAACCGCCTTTTTCTTAAAATACAAAAAGGCAGTTTGTCAGCGGTCTGAGCCATCATTGATGGCTTTTTATTATGCTCGTAAACGAGCGTTAAATTCTTTTGTTAATTCTTTCATGATTTTATTAACTTTACCATTGATTACTTCATCTGTTAGTGCTTCAAATGATGTAAATTTCATCTTGATAGCGATTGATTTTTCATCATTTCCAATTTTATCACCAATATATAAATCAAAAATCTTTACTTGTTCTAATCCTTTTCGGTCTGCTTTTTTAATTACATTGATAATATCAGCTGCCAAGACATCTTTAGCAATTACAATTGCAATATCGCGCTCAACACTAGGAACTTTTGTTATTTGACTAAACACTGGCGTTTCTTTGTTGATATTTAAAAGCTTTTCTACTTTTATTTCAGCAACATAAATATCTTCTAAACTATTGTCTTTTGCATATTTTGGATGTAATTCACCAACAAAGCCTATGATTGTACCGTTCGCTAAAATAGTTGCCGTTCGCTTTGGATGCATCTGTTGTATTTCTTTGTCCAGGGGTCGATATTCAAATTCTATACCTAAACTAGCAAACGTGGCATCAATAATTCCCTTGACAACATAGAAGTCAACAAACTCATTCTTGCCATCCCATAATGTGTCAGAGAAATTATTAGCCATTACTATTGCTAATACTTCTTCTTCCTGATTCGTTTCTAGGTCATAATACACTTTCCCAATTTCAAATAACGCCAAATCCTTCATTTTACGCGCATAATTATATGATGCAACTTCAAGCATACTAGGAATAATTCCTCTTCTTAAATACTTCTTTTCATTGTTAATTGGATTTATAATTGTAATTTCCTTGCTACCCTGATAATGATTATAGGCGAATTCCTTGTTTTTCGTTTCCGTCACTAATGTATACGTATAAATTTCATCTAATCCCAAACCAACAAGAGCGTTGCGTAATTTCATGCGCTTTTTTTGGTAATTTGTTCTACCACCTTTTAACGATGATCTTGGTAGGGTAATCTTTAACTTATCATAACCGTAAATTCGCCCGATTTCTTCAATAAGATCCGCTTTAATCTTAACATCGCTACGCCGATTAGGAACACTTACATAAATGCTATCTTCACAGTTTACATGAAAATGAAGTCGCTGTAAAACCTCAATGACTTCTTCACGAGTAATTGTTGTTCCTAAAACCTTATTGATATCATTCTCATGAATTTTAATGATGGTGTCTTCAATATTTTCTTTTCCAGCAACTGCAACACCAACAAGAACTTCAGCGTCCGCCAATTCAGACATTAAATATGATGCATATCGAATTACTTCTATTGCTTTGTTCGCATCAACTCCGCGTTCAAATCTAATCGACGCTTCGCTTCTTAATCCTAATTTTAATGATGTTGCTCTTATTGTTTGCGGATCAAAAACAGCTACTTCCAAAATGATATTTTTTGTATCATTGGTTACTTCAGTAGCAAGTCCACCCATAACACCAGCAATTGCTACTGGAGTAACTCCATCAGTAATCACTAAATCTGATTCTTGTAAGTTTCTCTCAATATTATCTAAAGTAACAATTTTTTCATTTTTAGTGGCAAGTCTTACTTTGATTTCATTTCCCAACTTATCGCTGTCAAACGCGTGTATTGGTTGTCCAAATAGCGCTAGGATGTAGTTTGTAATATCAACTACATTATTTATCGGTCGTACTCCAAATGCGATTAGACGGGAAGTAAGCCAGTTGGGTGATTTCTTAATTTTCACATTTTTATATGCTTTTGCATAATACAAATTACATAAATTAGAATCAATACTAACTTTAACAACATCCGTTGTTTTCGCACCTTTTTCAATGACATCAAAGAATCTCTTTTTCAAAGGTCGATTGAAAATCGCACTCACTTCAAAAGCTACCCCAATCATGCTCATCAAATCCCCACGATTAGGAGTAATCGATAAATCAATAATTTCATCAGCGAAATTAAGTTCTTTTAGTGGATTATCCCCTGGATTAACTTGGTGAGTAAAATAGTATATTCCTTCTTGATATTCTTCAGGAATATATTTCTTTTCCATTCCCAGTTCTTGAAGCGAACAAATCATACCATTTGATTCAACGCCTCTGATTTTAGATTTTTTTATTTTAACATCACCAGGCAAAACAGCACCTACAAGCGCAACGATTACAAATTGCCCTTCTTTCACATTCGGTGCGCCACAAACAATTTGTGTAACTTCACTACCTATATTCACTTGACATATTGATAAATGATCCGAATCTGGATGATCTTTTCGCTGCACGACATGACCAATTACAAGATTTGTTCCTGATAATATTCGCTCGATTCCTTCTACTTCTGTTGAATATAGATTGATTTTTTCAACTATTTCTTCAACTGATAGGCCCTCTATATCGACTAATTCATTTAACCATTCTAATTTTACTCTCATAAAAACCTCCTAAAATTGCTTTAAAAAGCGTGGATCATTAATATAGAAATTTCTGATATCATCAATTCCATATTTAAACATGGTTACGCGTTCAATGCCAATACCAAAAGCAAAGCCTTGATATTGAGTAGAATCATACCCTGCCATATCAAGAACGTGTGGATGAACCATTCCTGCACCTAATATTTCAATCCAGCCACTGCCCTTACAAAAACTACATCCTACCCCTTTACACTTAAAACAGGATACATCAACTTCTACACTTGGTTCTGTAAATGGAAAATATGAGGGACGAAAGCGAACTCTTTGACCATTACCAAAAAATGTTGAGAATACTTCCGTTAGGGTTCCTTTTAAGTCAGACATGGTAATATCTTTGCCAACCACCAAACCTTCTAATTGCATAAATTGATGTGAATGAGTCGCATCATCATCATCGCGACGATAAACCTTGCCAGGGCAAACGATTTTGATTGGTTTCCCCTTTGCTACTAACATTGTCCGTGCTTGCACAGGAGATGTATGCGTTCTAAGCAATAAATTGGGATTGATATAAAACGAATCTTGCATTTCACGAGCAGGATGTCCTTTTGGTAAATTTAGCATTTCAAAATTATATAAATCTTCCTCAACCTCAGGACCTTCAACAATTTTATATCCCATTGCAATAAAAATATCTTCTAATTCAGTAATTGTTTTTGTTAGAACATGCAAGTTTCCTCTCTTGATTTGCTTTCCAGGTAGCGTCACATCAATGGCTTCTGCTTCCAATTTTTTCGCAATTTGCAGTGATGACAGTTCTTCTTGACGTTTTACCACTTCTTCTTCAATCATGTTTTTAAATTCGTTAATTTTTTGTCCTACTTCTTTTTTCATTTCAATCGTAAAATCTTTCATTTTACTAAAAATTTCTTGTATTGGGCTCTTTTTCCCTAAGTATAAGGATTTTGCTTCATACAATTCCGGCAACGTTTTTGCTGTACTAATCTTTACTTTAGCTTCCGCACTAATAGCAATTAATTTACTAATCATAATCTTCCTCCTAAAAATATAAAAAGTCCTTGAATAATCCAAGGACTGTTGTTTACAGCGGTACCACCTTAGTTCATAAAGCTAACTTTATGCACCTTAAACATCTTAACGCTCTCGTTTGCGGACTGGATTAGAGTCACTCTAAGCTGAATTCACAAAGATTTTATTGATAGGCTTTCAGTCAATGGCCCATCTTCCCTACTAATAAAATTTACTTTGTTACTAGTTCTTATCATCGTTTTATTTATAAATAAATTATATCACTATCAATTTTTATTTGCAAGTATATTTTAAAAAGCATTATTTTTATATTCTTTCTTCTTTGATTAAATCCTTTTTTATGATAAGATAATAGTGTAAAATTCCATGGAGGTCTATTATGAGTTATTATATTCCTTATGTCATTGAACGTAGCTCAATGGGAGAACGTTCTTATGATATCTATTCACGTTTATTACAAGATCGTATCATTATCCTTTGTGGGGAAATTGATGATGGCCTTGCCTCTTCTATTGTTGCGCAATTACTATTCCTTGCCGCAGAAGATTCAAAAAAAGATATTTATCTTTACATTAATTCTCCTGGTGGAAG